>DATLHW010000057.1:0-12999 GCA_035539675.1 Burkholderiales bacterium
GGCGAGCACGGCGTTCTTGTGTTCGTCGCTTTCCATGTCGATAAAATCGACGATGATTATTCCGCCCAGATTTCTTAATCGCAGTTGCCGCGCAATAGCTTGGGCGGCTTCCAGGTTGGTGCGGAAAATCGTGTCGTCGAACGTGCGACCTGAGACAAACCCACCCGTGTTGACGTCAATCGTGGTCAGCGCCTCTGTCTGATCGATAATCAGATATCCGCCGGATTTGAGATCGACTCGCTTGGAAAGCGCCTTCTGGATTTCATCCTCGACGCCATAAAGGTCGAATAGCGGTCGTTCGCCGTTATAGTGCTCCAGCAGCGGCAAGGCGTTGCGCGTGTACAGTGTGGCGAAATCCTGAAGTTTCTGAAACGTTTCTCGCGAATCCACCAGAATGCGTTCCGATGCCTCCGTCACGAAATCTCGCAACACGCGCATCGAGAGATTCAGATCCTGGTAAAGCAATGTTTGTGGAGCGGCTGTTTTGGCTTTTTCCTGAATGCCGGCCCACAGCTTGTGAAGGTAGTTGATGTCGTCGGTGAGTTCATTGTCCGTCGCTGTTTCGGCGACCGTGCGAATGATGAAGCCACCGTTCTTTTCCGCCGGCAGCAGTTGCTGCAATTTTCCGCGTAGCGCCTCGCGTTCGCCTTCGTCCTCAATGCGCTGCGAAATGCCGATGTGGCTTTCCTGCGGTAAATAGACGAGCAATCGGCCGGCGATGCTGACTTGCGTGGAAAGCCGTGCGCCTTTCGTGCCAATCGGGTCCTTGATTACTTGCACAAGTAAGCTCTGTCCCTCAGCAAGCATTTTTTCGATGGGCTTCGTCGCCTCGCCATCCTCGCGCGGACCCCAGATATCCGCGACGTGCAGAAAAGCGGCGCGGTTCAGTCCAATCTCCACGAAGGCCGATTGCATCCCAGGCAGCACCCTGCATACGCGTCCGAGGTAGATGTTGCCTACTAATCCCAAACTGGATACCCGCTCCACATGTAGTTCTTGCGCCGCGCCGTGATGCATGACGGCTACGCGCGTTTCTTGCGGCGTCACGTTGATCAGGATGTGTTCGTTCATAATTTTGACGCTATTTGATGATGGAGAAGGTAACTTGACAAGGCGGTGGTCGGACGGCGGACGTGGCTGGCTAAAGGTGGGGAAATATCGATAGTCATCGGCTTTTTCGAGGTGTAATTAAACAGTCACTGCTCCTGACGCCAGGATCAGGAGATGGGGAAATGGATCTTTTTTAGCAACTCCACTGTCTCGAAAAGCGGGAGTCCCACGACGCCGGAATAACTGCCCGATATTCCCGCAATGAATGCCGCTGCCTTTCCCTGGATGCCATAGGCCCCCGCTTTGTCCATGGGCTCGCCGCACGCGACATAGCGGCGAATTTCATCGTCGGACAACTCACGAAAGCGCACTTCGGTAATCGATAACACGCTATGAACTTGTCCCGCATTGGATATGGCGACAGCGCTCATTACCTGGTGCGTCTTGCCGGAAAGTTGGCGTAATGTATTTATTGCCCCATTCGTATCGGCGGGCTTGCCGATGATATTGGTCCCCAACACGACGCTGGTATCTGCGGAGAGCACGGGCAATATGGGCAGGCGCCGCTCCACCACGCGTTGAGCGCCGATTTCCGCTTTTTGCCGCGCGACGCGCAATACGTATTCATCCGGCGCTTCCGCCGCATGGGGGCGCTCATCGATATCCTGACGCGTGGCAGGGAATTCGCGGAGCAACAGAACTTCGAAATTCACGCCGATCTGCTTCAGGAGTTCGCGCCGGCGCGGGCTTTTCGAGGCGAGATAAATTCGATTCTGCGGATTGAGTGCGACCATACTTGGTTTTTTTGCTTATGCCCGAAGATGGAAGTTCTTATTGTCAGCCAAGTTCGCTCAGAAGGCCAGAGTATGGGGGTAATTAGATCAATCTTGGCCGTTTGCCAAAGAGCATGTGCCGGCCTCAAAAGTATTTTGGGGGGGGTTAGAGCGGTTATTCCCGATGGTAAGGATGATTTTGAAGGAGGGATATCGCTCGATAGAGTTGCTCGGCCAAGAGCATTCGGGCCATTCCATGAGGCATTGTTAAGGCGGAAAGAGAAAGCAAGCGTTTGGCGTGTTGCTTTATGTTGGGATGTAAACCATCGGCGCTGCCAATGACAAAAGCGGCGTCGCGTCCTTCACCCATGAATCCCTTTAGCCAATCGGCGAACTGTTTGGTCGAGACGGCAACGCCCCGCTCGTCCAGTACGATGATGTCTGCGCCTTGCGGTAAAGCCGACTCGATTCGCGTGGCTTCCGCGGAAAGAATCTGCTCGACGGATTTACCGCCTTCACGTTTTTCGGGTTTGATTTCGACAAGCGTTATCCTCGCCTCGCGCGGCATGCGCTTGGCGTATTCCTCGAATCCCGCATCGACCCAATCGGGCATGCGGTTTCCGACCGCAATAATATGCAATTTCACGGTCGGAACAAGGGGCGCTAAAAAGAAGCTGGCTGGTTAGAAAACGGGCGAGCGCCCATTTTTCAACCAGCCAGCTTCTGATTCCGGTAGACAGCTCAAATCCGCAGTGGCGGGCCTTCGCGTTCGTTCATCACGCAACGCAAACACCATCCATTCCCTACGAGTTATAGCGGCCCCCATTTCGTTAATTTTTACATCGACTGGCTAGCGAACTTAGCCGAAGCGTTCGCATATCCCGTCCCTCTACCGCCAGGCAGGGGCAAGCGCCCACCCCACAACTCTTCGAGGTTGTAGTACTGTCGCACAGCCGGTTGCATGACATGGACCACGACATCGCCGCAGTCAATGAGAACCCATTCGCCAGTCTGTTCGCCTTCCACGCCATAAACGGCTCCGCCAGCGTCCTTTACCTTTGCTTGGACGCTATTGGCTAAGGCTTTTGTCTGGCGACTGGAGTCAGCACTTGCGATGATCATGCACTCGAAGAGTGATGTTAGAGGGGAAACGTCGATGATAGTAATGTCGCGGGCCTTAATGTCTTCTAATGCGCTGACCGCGATTTCAGCGAGTCTATTTGCGTTCATTAACCTCCTCGTTACGGCGTCTGCAAAAATCCGACTTGCGGCTCGACTTCGGGCCGCTCGCCATGATTTCAGCGACGTCCTCAAATTGACGGCTTACACCGTATACAAACTACACGATTCAATATAGTCCAGAACCGGCGCCGGAAGCAAATAGCGGATGCTTTTGCCTGCGCGACGTCGATTGCGAATATTTGTCGCCGATATTTCCAACGGCGTCATGGGGACGGAAATAATGCACCCTCCCGGTCCATCATGAAGAACCCGTTCATGCGTTATCAAACGGCCCTTCAACTCCTTGCGTAAATCGCTGTCCACCGCATTCAACCAATCGGCTGGCATTCCCGCACGGGTCAGTATTGCGATATGCGCAAGTGGAAAAAGTTCCCGATAACGATGCCATGTGGCGATTCTGCTAAAGGCGTCCGTGCCCATGAGTACGACGATTGGAATCTCGGCGCCCAGTTCCGCCCGCAACTCCAGCAGCGTGTCCACCGTATAGCTGGGGCCATCGCGCTGAACTTCACGCGCATCGAGCATGAAGCGAGGATTATCCGCAATCGCCAACCGAGCCATGACCAATCGATGTTCGGCGCCAGTGGCTTTGCTGTCTCGGTGATAGGGGAGACCTGCGGGAATGAATCGAACCGTCTCAAGGTTGAGCGCATCCGCCGCCTCTTCGGCCAGCCTTAAGTGTCCAAAGTGGATGGGATCGAACGTGCCGCCGAGAATGCCGATAGGTTCCAACTTGACTTAAGTCCTTACGCGCCCGCCGTTGGGCGCAATAAATTTCTGCGAGGCGGGACCTTTTGTTTCGAGAGACTTGAGGTTCCGCGTATTTCGAGTTGCAAATGTAATGTTACGTCACCCCGATGTTATTGCCCAAGGAGTTTTTCGCCGTTGGCGATTGCATCATATGTGGTAAGTACTTGTGCAAAAGTTTTCCAGCAAGGCGCGTCGACGCAGGCAGTACACAGTTAGTACGGTAAGGAGAGCTAAGCAGGGGTTTCGAGCAGCATGCTGCGAGCCTGCGCAGCGGCTGTCCGATGCAGCGGACAGCGCACCCTGCAAGGGCAACGCTGCTGAAAGACTTTTGCACAAGTACTAAGGCTATATCCGAGAAAGAATATACCAATCAAATCGCGCCTTTTTCCGCCTGGCGTTGTTGCTCCTCGTTGCCATAGTCCACTATGACGCCTCCTCGCGCCTAGCCAGACGGAAAAATCCATCGATCTTATTGGTATATTCTTTCTCGGATATAGCCTTAGTCGAGAACAACCTCGTTCTGAATAATTTGATCCAGGGTTTGGCGCTTACGGATAAGCTTCAGTTCGCCATTACTGGTAAGTAAGACTTCGGGGCACTCTGGAAACGAGTTGTAGTTCTTCGAAGCCATGCTCGCGCAATAGGCGCCGGCGCCCTCGATCACAATCAGATCACTGATGGCTGTTTCGCGCAAAGCGCGTGGTTTCAAAGCCTCCGGATTGCCGGGCTCGGGGGTGATGATGTCGCCGCTTTCACAGCAATGCCCAGCCACAATATATTCTCGCGTTCCTGCTTGCTGTTGATCGGGTTCCGCGGCAACGCTGATGATGGGGTGCTGCGCGCCATAAAGGCTAGGCCGCAACACTTCGGTCATGCCGGCATCGATTTTGATGAACGAATAACCTTCTGCGCCGGTATCCGTTATATCCATCGCCGTACTAATCAAAGCGCCAGCGTTGGCGACCAAATACGTGCCGGGTTCTACTTCAAGATGCAACTGTCTACCATGTTGCTTGGCGAATGCTTCGAACTCAGGCAATACTTTTTCTCCGATGACTTGAAGATCGGCCGAAGGCTCGTCGCGCATCCGCGCTACTTTATAGCCGCCACCCAGACTGAGGGATGTCACCTCGGGTAAGGTCGCCGCAATGGCGAGCGAGAGGTTGGCGCAGTTAATCCAGACATTAGGATCGGATCCCGATCCAATGTGGGTGTGCATTCGAGTAATTCGCAGGCCATGTTTTTGAGCAATCTGCACAACGTCGCCGAGGTTTTCACGCCAAATGCCAAAGCTGGAAGATGGGCCGCCAACATTCGTGCGATTGGTGCTGCCTGAGCCCAAGCCCGGATTAATTCGCACCGATACTTCTGTGTGCGGAAAAAGCCGGCCATAAGCCTCCAACTGATGAAGCGAGCATGCGTTGAAGCGCATTCCCTTGCTCACGAGCGCATTGAGATTTTCCGGCAATTGCTGCGCAGTCAATTGAATATGGCTGGGGGGAATGCCCGCCATCATCGCGCGCTCCGCCTCGAAACCGCTACTTGCATCGATATGCAGCCCTGCGCGTGAAAATATTTGAAGCACAGCGGCGGAAGGCAACGCTTTCATTGCATAGCGTGCGGTCAAGCCATATAGGTTTGGGAACGCGAGCACCTCTTTTGCCCGGCGCTCAAGTGTATTTTGATCGTATACAAAAACAGGAGACCCAAATCGGCGAGACGCCTCGCGCACCTGAGCATCACTCAAGAAGTGTAGGGATTCCATTTTGGCTCTTTATGTATTTCGGGGAGACGACGGTTCTACGTGGAAATGTTTCCCCGGATTACGGCTAACGCCTAATCCGGGCTACTCCTTTTGTCGATTAAGTTCTTATGTGCCCGTCGCCTAGCACAATAAATTTCTGTGAGGTGAGCCCTTCCAGTCCAACTGGCCCACGCGCGTGCAGCTTATCGGTGGAGATTCCAATTTCCGCGCCTAGTCCATACTCGAATCCATCGGCGAATCGGGTAGATGCGTTGACGACCACTGAACTGGAATCCACCTCGCGTAAGAAGCGCATGGCGCGGGGATAGTCTTCGGTAACGATCGCGTCAGTGTGTTGCGAGCCATACTTGGCGATATGCGCGATGGCGGCGTCGAGGTCGTCGACGATGCGCACTGCCAGTATGGGCGCCAGGTATTCGGTGTACCAATCCTCCTCGGTTGCCGCCTTCATTTGAGGAACAATCGCGCGGGCTGCATCGTCGCCGCGTAACTCTACGGCTTTCTCGATATAAATCTTGGCTAAGCGAGGCAACACGTTCGCCGCGATCGCGCTATGCACCAGTAAGGTCTCCATCGTGTTGCAAGTGCCATACCGGTGCGTTTTTGCGTTATCGGCGATGGTGATGGCCTTATCGATGTCGGCTTTGTCGTCGATATAGACATGGCAAACGCCGTCCAGATGTTTGATGACGGGAATTTTCGCCTCGTTAGAAATGCGTTCGATCAAGCCCTTGCCGCCTCGGGGAACGATGACGTCCACCAATCCTTTCATGGTGATTAACTCGCCTACGGCGGCGCGGTCGGTAATCTCCACGACTTGCACGGCTTTCTCCGGTAGCCCGGCAGCGGCGAGTCCTTCTTGAACGCGGATCGCGATAGCCCGGTTGGAATGAATGGCTTCCGATCCGCCGCGCAATATGCAGGCGTTGCCAGACTTCAAACAAAGCCCAGCCGCATCGGCCGTGACATTCGGGCGGGATTCGTAAATGATGCCGATCACCCCTAGCGGGACGCGCATCTTGCCAACCTGGATGCCTGACGGTCGAAACTTCAGATCGCTGATTTCTCCCACGGGATCGGGTAGTTCGGCGATTTGCCGCAAGCCCGCCGCCATACCAGCGATGGTTTTCTCGTTCAGGATCAGCCGATCGATTAATGCGGCCTCCAGCCCGGCGGCTTTGGCGTTGTCGAGATCCTTGCGGTTCTCCGCCACAAGTGCGGCGGTGTCTCGCACCAGGGCGTCCGCTATAGCGATGAGGGCTCGATTTTTAGCCGAGGTGTTGGCTTTTGCGACCAAGCGCGAAGCTTCCCGGGCGGATTGCCCGATGTTTTGCATGTAACGTTTAATGTCGAGGGAATCCATGATTCAGCAAAGGCGTTTCAAACTAAGGTTAGCCATTTTAACTGATCGGCGTTATTGTTTCTCCTCTGGTTGGCCACGCGCGCCTGAGCAGAGGGAATTTCCAGTTGTGGCGCCCTTGTATAGCCCGCCGTTGCGCAACGTTCAAGCATGTGCAGGAAGCAAACCCAAAGGATGCTAGCACCTCGTCCTGGAAATACGTAACACAAAACCTGTCACATCAAAGCGAGGCCGCGTTGCGAATCCTCAGCAGGTGTTCAACCTGCTTCCGGTTCGCGCCTTGCCTCGCTTTGATGTGACAGGTTTTGTTCCAACAACATTTTGTTTGAGTCAACATGATGCCTCTGGCCCCAGTATTCGATAATTCGAACATTGTGTTACGTATTTCCAAGACGAGGTGCTAGCCATGTCCAAGGCGCCGACGGTCGGCCCTACTTCTTCTCGTTTACTGACTATCGACAACCTTAGCGTCGAGTTTTCGTCTGACGAAGGCGCGGTAACCGTCGTCAGCGATTTATCGCTGCATATCGATACGGGCGAGACCCTGGCGGTGGTGGGCGAGTCCGGGTCGGGAAAATCCGTCACTGCGTTGGCGATCATGCGCTTGCTTGCGCAGGGCAGCGGCAGAATCTCGGCGGGTTCGCTGCTTTTTCAGCATGAAAGTTTGGGAGAAATTGACCTCGCAAAAGCAGGCGTGGATACGATGCAGAAGATTCGCGGCGCCAATATCGCGATGATTTTTCAGGAGCCGATGACCTCTCTCAATCCCGTATTCACCGTCGGCGACCAAATCGCCGAGACCATTCGCCTGCATCAAAACAAGAACCGGAAGGCGGCGCGCGATGAGGCGTTGCGGATGCTTGAGCGGGTGCGGATACGCGAGCCTCGGTACGTTCTCGATCGATTCCCTCACCAACTCTCGGGCGGCATGCGACAACGCGTCATGATCGCAATGGCGCTCGCTTGCAAGCCGCAACTGTTGATCGCGGATGAGCCGACGACTGCATTGGATGTGACTGTTCAAGCGCAAATCCTGACATTGATTGGCGACCTTCAACGCGAAATGGGAATGGCCGTGCTTTTTATCACCCATGACATGGGGGTGGTGGCCGAAGTGGCGGATCGGGTGGCGGTTATGCAACGGGGCAAGAAGGTTGAGGAGGCGTTCGTAAAGGAAATATTCTTGGCCCCGAGCCATCCCTACACACGCTCGCTTTTATCCGCTGTCCCTAAATTGGGGGCGATGCGCGGCCGCTCGTCTCCCGCGAAGTTTTCTCTCGATTTGACTGACGAAGGTGACCGGCCTAGTAACGGTAAAGATGATGCATCGACTGATGTTGAGGAGTCGCGCGTTCAACGAGAATCCGTCCTTCAAGTACGTGGATTGACGACACGCTTTCCAATCAAAGGCGGATTCTTCGGCCGAACCACACACCATTTGCATGCCGTGGAGAATGTCAGCTTCGATCTTCAAGCGGGAGAAACCCTCGGCTTAGTTGGCGAGTCCGGGTGTGGAAAGTCCACGGTGGCGCGCTCACTATTGCGTTTGGTGGAAATTGCGAAGGGCAGCGTGGAACTGTTGGGGCAGGATATCGCCAAGTTCTCCGATAAGGAACTTCGTACGGCGCGGAGGCATATCCAGTGCGTGTTCCAAGATCCGTTCGCCTCGTTGGACCCACGATTGCCGGTAGGATCTTCCATTGCCCAGCCGCTATACATACATGGGCTGGCAAGTGGGGACGAAGCGAATGATCGGGTCGCTTATCTTCTAAAAAAGGTAGCATTGTCTCCCGATTACGCCAAACGATATCCGCATGAATTTTCTGGCGGCCAACGTCAGCGTGTATGCATTGCGCGAGCATTGGCATTGAATCCCAAGATCATCATTGCCGATGAGGCGGTATCGGCGCTCGATGTCTATATTCGAGCGTCAATCGTCAATTTGTTGCTGGATCTACAAAGTGAGTTTGGACTCGCCCTGCTTTTTATCTCGCATGATATGGCTGTCGTCGAGCGGATCAGTCATCGCGTCGCTGTGATGTATTCAGGTCAAATCGTGGAAATAGGACATCGTGCGGCAATATTCGATGATGCGCAGCATCCTTACACAAAGAAGTTGATGGCCGCCGTGCCTGTCGCCGATCCGGCCCGCCGTCACTCCAGGCCGGCATTGCCCGTCGAAGAATTTCTAAATCCAATAAGACGTATAGGGGAAGCGCCCGAAGTGGCGCCGCTGGCGAAGGTCAGTGAAGATCATTTCGTCGCGAGGCATCGTGTGGGCGGAATTTATTGAATAGACTTCTTTCGATCTCGGGCTCGGGGCGCGCAGTAGGTTTCGAATGAAGTCTAATGTTCTTAAATCGCAACGGAGATTTTTGATGAAAATTAGTAGCGCTATTCAGTTGAAAAGAACGCTGGCGGTCGGCATGGCGAGTTTGTTGATCGGGCTCGCGCCAACAGTCCAAGCCGCCAAGGAAGTCGTGGTCGCGGTGGAATCGACCTTCACAACGATGGACCCTTACGACGCCAACGATACGCTCTCCCAGGCAGTGGCGAAGTCGTTCTATGAGGGACTCTTCGGCTTCGATAAGGATATGAAAATTCGTCCGGTGTTGGCGCTGTCCCACGAGGTTTCCAAGGATGGGCTGACTTACACCATCCGTTTGCGAAAGGGCGTCAAGTTTCATGACGGTTCGGATTTCAACGCGCAGGCCGTGAAAGCCAACTTCGATCGCGTCACCAATCCGGAAAACAAGCTCAAGCGGTTCAGTCTTTTCAAGCAAGTCGATAAAACACTGGTGGTCGATGATCACACCGTGAAGATATTACTGAAGCAGCCATTCTCATTTTTTCTGAATGTCCTGGCGCATCCGGCCGCGGTGATGATTTCGCCGACTGCCCTCAAAACGCACGGGAAAGATATAGGCTTTCATCCAGTCGGCACGGGGCCGTTTCAGTTGATGGAATGGAAGCAAACCGACTACTTGAAGGTGGGCAAGTTCAATGGCTACTGGCGCAACGGTTATCCGAAGGTTGATGTTCTTACATGGCGGCCGATTGTCGATAACAATACTCGCGGTTCGGTGTTGCAGACAGGCGAAGCCGATTTCGCCTACCCCGTGCCTTTGGAGCAGGCCAGTTTGTTGAAAGCCAAGGCTGAGCTTGATGTGATCGAGACGCCCTCGATCATGCATCGCTTCATGTCGATGAACACGCAGCAGAAGCCTTTCGATAATGTGAAAGTCCGGCAGGCTATTAACTACGCTATCAACAAGGAGGCGTTGGCGAAGGTTGCGTTCAATGGATATGCGGTCCCGGCGCCGGGCGTTATTCCAGAGCGGATTGAATACAGCGTCAAGCTTGGCCCCTGGCCTTACGATCCCGTCAAGGCAAAAGAGTTGCTGAAAGAGGCGGGCTACGAAAACGGATTCGAGACCGAGTTGTGGGCTGGTTTCAACAACACGACATCGCAGAAGGTCATTCAATTCTTGCAGCAGCAGTTAGCGCAGGTTGGCATTAAAGCCAAGTTGCAGGCCTTGGAATCCGGGCAACGCGTGGAGCGGGTGGAGAGCTGGCAACAGCCGGAGACTGCGCCGGTGCGCTTGTATTACATCGGTTGGTCTGCTTCGACGGGGGAGGCGGATTGGGCGATACGTCCGCTGGTGGCGTCCGAATCGTTCCCGCCGAAATCCTACAACACCTCTTACTACCGGAATAGCAAGGTTGACGCGGACATCGCCAAGGCGCTTGCGGTTACGGACGACAAGGCCAAGGCTGCGCTATACAAGGACATTCAGCAAACGGTTTGGAACGATGCGCCCATCGTATTCCTGGTGACCGAGAAACTTTTATACGCCCAGAACAAAAAGCTTTCGGGGATGTACGTAATGCCCGACAAGTCTTTTGATTTCGGCGAAATCAGTGTGCGCTAACGCGGGACTTCTGATCGATCCATGTTTCAGTATTTCATCAAACGCATTTTGGGGCTGATACCGACGCTGGCGCTTGTTGCATTGCTGGTGTTCGGATTCGTGCACCTGCTGCCCGGCGATCCCGCTCGCTTGGCGGCAGGGCAAGACGCGACGCCGGAAGCAGTGGAGTTGGTGCGTCGCGATCTTGGTTTGGATCAACCGATGCCGGTTCAGCTTTGGCGCTTTGTTTCCGGCGCTCTGCATGGAGACTTCGGCGTGTCGATTCGAACCAAGCGTCCCGTCGCCAAAGAAATCGCCGAGCGCTTCATGCCTACGTTCTTATTGACGATATGCAGCATGGCTTGGTCGGTTCCATTCGGGCTGGCGATCGGTATCGCGGCGGCGGTGTGGCGTAGTCGTTGGCCTGATCGTTTGGGAATGGCGTTTGCGATGTCCGGCATATCATTTCCGGCGTTTGCATTGGGCATGCTGTTGATGCAGTTTTTCTCAGTCAAATTGGGGTGGCTGCCATCCGTAGGCGCCGAATCATGGCGCAGCTACATTCTCCCTTCGCTGACATTGGGAGCAGCGGTGGCTGCCGTCATCGCCCGCTTTTCTCGCTCCTCGTTCCTCGATATTTTGCACGAAGACTATATGCGCACGGCTCGGGCTAAAGGGCTGAATGAACTGCAAGTGGTGCTCAAGCATGGGCTGCGGAACGCATTTATTCCTGTGGTCACTATGATGGGGTTGCAGTTTGGCTTTCTACTCGGCGGTTCGCTGGTCGTGGAGAAGGTGTTTAATTGGCCCGGCATGGGCCGATTGTTGGTCGATGCCGTCGAGATGCGGGATTACCCGGTGATACAGGCAATCGTCCTGCTGCTTTCGGTGCAGTTTGTGTTGATCAATTTGATTGTCGATCTGTTGTATGGTTGGATCAATCCCACCATCCGATACAAATAAATGGACGTCTCTCGAAACCTACTGCGCGCCCCGAGATCGAACCTCCGGTGCTCAACGTACTATTCGTACCCTTGCAGGGCGCGTTTGCGCTTGCACGCGCAAACCGTTCCGCAGGCGGGGAGCATGCTCCCCGAAACCCCTGCTACACCCTCCGCTCCTCGATTCGATCTCGGGGCGCTCGCTACGGTTTCGAAAGACGTCCAGAGACCTAACAAAAAACACCCTGGCGGCGTTGCGCCTTGTCGGAGCGTTTTTGCGAAAGTCCTCTAAATGAGTTTGATCGATCAGCTATCGGAAGAGGAAGCGGAAGTTTCTGCGATGGAAGCGCACGCGTCTGTTGCGCGATCTTCATGGGGAGAGTTTCGTAGAAAGTTTTTTAAACAGAAGCTGGCGTTCGCCGCCGCAATTTTTATTGGCGTTCTGGTTCCAGCCGCGTTGTTCGCGCCGTATATCTCTCCTTTCGATGCGGAGACATTCTTTGACTACGATGCGATTAATCAGGGGCCTTCTTTAAAACATTGGTTCGGGGTCGATGCGCTGGGACGGGATATTTTCTCCCGCGTTCTGGTGGGCGGACGCATTTCGCTGGCGGTGGGTATTTTTTCCGTGCTCGTCGCGGGAATTATTGGTTCGTTTTTAGGTTTGATCGCCGGCTATTTCGAAGGTTGGCGCGACCGCGTCATCATGCGCGCATGCGATGTGTTGTTGGCGTTCCCCGGCATATTGCTGGCGATAGGGATAGTCGCGGTGCTGGGTTCCGGCATGATCAATGTGTTCGTGGCGGTGTCTATATTTAGTATTCCCGGGTTCGCGCGATTGGTGAGGGGAAATACGCTCTCGCTCAAGCATATGAACTACGTGGAGGCGGCTCGCAGCATAGGCGCGACGGATCGTACGATTTTGTGGCGCCATATATTGCCGGGCACGATGTCGACGATTGGCGTGTATTTTACTTTGCGAATCGGCGCGTCGATTATTACGGCGGCAAGTCTGTCTTTCCTTGGAATGGGGGTACAACCTCCTACGCCGGAATGGGGAGCCATGCTTAATGACGCGCGGGCCGACATGGTGAACGCGCCGCACGTGGCGATTTTTCCAAGTCTGGCGATATTCCTGACTGTACTTGCATTTAATTTGTTGGGAGATGGATTAAGAGACGCGCTTGATCCTAAACTTAGATAGGAC
>DATLHW010000058.1:0-12345 GCA_035539675.1 Burkholderiales bacterium
CGGTTCATCGATCGGTCGACACGCAAGCAGAAACCTCGCAAGTTAAAACGTTTATATTCCCTGCGGCCGCTGCCTAGTTTGGAGATCAAGTGGCAAGTCAATATCCTACAAATGTTTTTTTTCTAGTTGCCGAGGATGTTCGGCATGAGATAGGACATAAGATAAGTATTGCCGGGCTGTTCTCCGGAAACGATATTAATGTTCATGTCGAGCCGGAAAATCCCGGCGTTCCTGTCCTTCCAAAGCTGACGATCATTGGATTTGTTCGCGATGGCGCCGGTAAGTTTGCAGGGAAAGTGCGAGTCTTAACCCCAGCGGGAAATGATTTGATATCGGTGCATCCTGTGGAATTTGAAAAGATTGAAGGTCAAGACGCCATTATTTTTATTCCAATCGCTCCATTCGTTATGACGGAATTTGGAAAGTACGAAGTTTCCGTTATGCTGGATGAGAAGGTGTATACCCATTTTTTTTCAGTAAACAGCTCGCAGCAACAATAACGTTGGGTAACTTAATTCTAGCGAGCGCTATTTAACTGTCGCCCCTTTTGTTGTTCTCTCCTTGGCGGTCTCCAGCCATCTAAGCGATTGCCTCGCGTTGTTCTCCCACCAGCGCCAATCATCCGAGTGTTGGGCCAATGCAAACTTCAGCCTGCGTTCAAGTCCGTCAATAATCTCTTGTTGCGCTTGGATGATCTCTTGAGGCGTCATGACGAATTGTTAGTGCCGGAAGCGATCAAAAAAAAAGCGCAAAATATGTTGAAACATACCAATTCATGGCGTTGATTGTTTTAGTGTTTTATTTATTGTCATGTTTCTAAGTTTTACGGTAATCATATGATTGATATAAAAATGGTCTAGGATTGTGATTCCGGTTGTCGTGGGTTCGAGTCCCATCAGCCACCCCAAAAATTTCAGTAACTTAAGTATTATTCCTCGCATTTACCTCCTCGTTTTTTGAGACAAAAAATACCCGTTTTGAGGCATGCAATGTTTATTGGGCGTGCATGGACAGACATTGGCGTAGGCGACATCGTCTGGCTAGGCGCATAAGCAAGGCGATGTGGTCAGACCAATTGGAAGAGTGAGTTTCTTACTTGGAGTGGGCAACTGGCCGATTGCGAGAGGGCTTGATGCGGATTAGGCGGGTTGTGCGGCTTGTTTGTCGGGGCTGATTCCCAACTGTTCCAACAGAGGGCGTAACACTTCATTTGGATTCTCCTGTCCCTGCTGCAACGCCGATACGACCAACCCTACGTTGCTAAACACGTCCGCTGTGAGCTCCGTGTCCTTGGGATCGGGCGTCCCCGCGCTTGTCGTGAATTTCTGAACCAGTTCGCCGCCTTTCTTGATGGTAAGCGCCGCATCTTCCATTTCCAGCAGTACAAATGCGCCATGAAGCTGTTTCACCAAAGGCGTCAATGCGGCCAACTCGGTTCGTTTTGCCGGCTCGCGGAAAAACGCGTCGAGCGCTTCTTCTATGCGATTCAAATTGGTGTGCATTTCCTGGCCCAACTGAGCAAACAGTTGTTTTTCCCGCGCCTCCCAAAAAATATCAGTGAGTTTTCCGGATCCTTCATCCGGGGATGCTTGTTCTTTTAGGGCCGCCGTGACTCGCAGCACGACGGCGTCCGCCAAGCGCTCAAGGCTCGGATCGAGATGCGGATAGCTGTCCAATGCATCTCTTGCGACCAATAGCGATGTTGCGGTTTCTAATGCGAGGGTATCGCCCGGATTGCGTGGATTCGAGTTTAAATTGGCTCCAACCTCGGCAAGATTAGCGAAGACTGACTGCAGAGACTTATGAATGAAACTTCGAGCAAGATCGTTGAGTTGAGCGGTTTGTTTGCCGAATTGGGCTGCGCTGGATTGATTGCCGGAAGTAAGCGTTATCCATGTTTCCTTGGCCGCTTCGACTTGTTCTCGAATATCGCGCAAGAACAGCATGACGCGGGTGTTCTCGGGACTATCCGTTCGCGGCAGCAGGCTGGAGAGATAATAGGTGTCCTGAATTTCGCGAATGCGATTGCTTGTGGGTTGCATGTGAGCTATGGAAAATAACAGCTCGCGCGCGAATCCCTCGGCGATCTCGGTCCCGCCTTCGATTTGACGTTTGATCTGCAAATCGATCCGGCCGCAGATTTGTTTGTAGAACACGTCTGGGGGGGTAGCGGAGGCGGCGAGTCCTTCCAGGAATCCTGTGGCGATCCACCATAGCGGGCGTCTTTCCACAGGCGAAATTTTATCGATAGCGACCAGTGCGCTGGCCATCGCGCCCAAACTTTTCTGATATTCGTTAGTACGTAAAAGATTCAGAATTCCCCGCTGGAACTCAGTGCGTTTGAGCGCGATGGTTTTCGTGATCTCCTCGCTTGTGATGTCCTCCGCTTCATTTTCGAAGCTCGGACTTAGCGACAGATCGGGATAGAAGAGATCGGTTTCGCTGACTTTGCCGCCCCCGCTGAACGATACAACGGCGCTGTAAGCGGGAAAGAGCGTGAGAGGCCGGTTCGGTTCGCCCCGCATGAGATCTCCGAGGTACCGATTCAACGCCCTGATGGCTCCACGGACTGCGTTGATGACTTCGTTACTGGCGTTAAGGTCCCCGCAACCGAGAAGCGCGACAAGTTTTTCCACGGCGGCAACGACTCGTCCGGCTGGCTCCAGGCCAACCATTCGTAATGCGCCGCTCACCTGATGGAGCGGCGGCAAAGCGGTTTTCGCTAGGGCGTCGTGGTCGTCCGGGGTAATGCTAAAAGCGACGATGCGTTCGTCAGCCCTCGTGAGCGCGAATTCTATTTCCTTTTTTACCCATGAGAGCGGACCTGTATCGAATTCTTTCTTCACGGTAGCCCCATTGTTTATTCGGCGAGAAATCGATTTTGCAGCTGCAACGCCCGGTTGACTTGCTCGGGTCCGACGTAACCGTCATCGACGAGAATATGCCCCAGTTTCCTTCCGGTCAATTTTTGTTTGGTCAGGGCATCCTGTAACTGCTGACGGGATATCTGGGAGGTTGCGACGAGGATTTCGCCTAATCGAAATCGTCTGCCGGTTTTCGCCATATTTTCTTTGTGTTGCTGGATCGCGAGGGCCGTGTCGAGATCGTTACGAGTAAGCCAACCGAGACCGATCAGCATTTCTCCCAGCCGTTCTCCTGATTCCTTTTGCAATTCGAGCGCGTGCTCTAACTGATGGGAGCTGATACAGCTTGTTTGCAACAGAATCTCGCCGAGGCGGCTGCGGATGCCACTGACCAGGCTTAGCGCCTCTACTGGATCCGACGCATTGTTCTGAATTGAAAGCACCGCCATTAAATCGGACCGCTCGAGAATGCCTAAATCGACAAGTGTCTCGCCTAGCAAAAGATTGTCGTGTTTTTGACCGGAGACCGCGGCATGGAGGGGACTCTCGGCGCTCTGTTTGGGAGTCCGGGGAGATGGACTGGTTACGGAATTTGACTGCGGGATATCTTCCTGCGCGGGCAATGCGGACATGAAGTCTCCCGGTATTTAGGGGCGTCCTTAGAACGGGTTCGAGATCTTCTTGCTCAGTTGAGGCTTGCAGGCGCCAGACGGCCCGGCTTGACGCTGTGTTTTAGGGCCTTGAGGCTCGCTACAGATCTTGAACAGGTTCTTGGATTTATTGGAGTGAGCCCATTTTACGCAGCGCTAACTTAGTTGCTGTTAGCCGGGTCACTCTCGTTATATGCCTACCATGCATTATTCCAAATGCGTGGATCGGATAAGCAAGTGAGCTTTTGTCATTTTTCAAATGGGCGCCACCTTAATAGACTCCATTCCCAGATCCTAATTTTTCTCATGGAGTTATCGATGTCTTTCCGATCCGTTCTCATTTCCAGCATCGTGTCGCTGGGTGTCTTAAGCGCCAACGTCGCGCATGCTGACGTTGCTTTGCTCAATGTGTCCTACGATCCTACGCGGGAGTTATATCAAGATTTCAATCAAGCATTCGCCAAGCACTACAAGGCGAAGGCCGGCGAAACCGTTACCGTGAAGCAATCTCACGGCGGATCGGGCAAGCAAGCGAGGGCCGTTATTGATGGCCTGGACGCCGATGTGGTGACGCTTGCGTTGGCTTACGACATCGACGCCATTGGGGAGAACGCCAAGCTGATCCCCAACGATTGGCAGAAACGTCTTCCGAACAACAGTTCTCCTTACACGTCGACGATCGTATTTCTTGTTCGTAAAGGCAACCCGAAACAGATTAAGGATTGGAACGATTTGGTGAAGCCTGGCGTATCGGTCATCACCCCGAATCCGAAGACTTCGGGCGGCGCCCGTTGGAACTACCTGGCGGCGTGGGGTTACTCGCTGAAGCAGCCAGGCGGCAATGAGGCGAAGGCCAAGGACTTCGTCAAAGCGCTCTACAGGAATGTCGCCGTCTTGGATTCCGGCGCTCGCGGCTCCACAACGACCTTCGTTGAACGGGGTATTGGCGACGTGTTCATCTCCTGGGAAAACGAAGCCTTTCTCGCGATCAAGGAGTTGGGCCCGGACAAGTTCGAAATCGTTGTGCCGTCCGTCTCTATTCTTGCCGAGCCGCCGGTAGCGGTTGTCGATAAAGTTGTCGACAAAAAGGGCACGCGTAAAGTGGCCGAGGCCTATCTACAGTATCTGTATTCCGCGGAAGGGCAAGAAATCGCAGCCAAACATTACTACCGTCCGGTCGACAAGAAGGTCGCCGAGAAATACGCTAAATCGTTCCCGAAGATCGCGCTGTTTGATATCGATGATGTCTTCGGCGGCTGGCAAAAGGCGCAGAAGACGCACTTTTCGGATGGCGGTGTTTTCGATCAGGTTTACGTTAATAAGTAATCTCGTGTGAATTGAGTTTGAAGCTCCGGCGCCCTGCGCGCCGGATTTCTCTTCCTCGGACTCCTCCGATCTCGCAGCTTCCCTTGTCTAGTGGTCTGCTTATCCTCTTGTTGTTGGAATAGTCGCGGCGTATAAAACTGTATTGCTGGAACGGCCAAAACATACGTCCAGACGTTCCGCTTCTTGATTCGCCAATCTCAACAAAAGGAAATAGCAATGGATTACCGGCGCCTTGGGAAAACCGATATTAAAGTGAGCGCGATAGCGCTCGGCACAATGACCTGGGGTGAGCAGAACACAGAGGCCGATGCTCATGCGCAGCTGGATCTCGCTGTCGGGCATGGCGTTAATCTTATCGACACCGCCGAAATGTATCCGTCGCCCCCGCGCGCCGAAACACAAGGCGCCAGCGAAGTAATTATTGGCGCTTGGGTAAAAAAGCCCGGCAACCGAGAGAAGATAGTCCTTGCCACCAAAGCGGTGGGGCCCTCTAAAAAGTTATCTCAGGCGAAACATATTCGGAACGGCGCAACCCGCCACGACGCCGCCAACCTTGAGGAAGCGTTACATAGCAGCCTGAAGCGTTTGCAAACCGACTACATTGATCTTTATCAACTCCATTGGCCGGATCGAACGACCAATCATTTCGGCCAGCTTGGCTATGAGCATGTGGAGGATGAGGGCACTGTGCCTATCGAAGAGACGTTGCAGGCGTTGGATGGCTTTGTCAGGGCCGGCAAGGTGCGACATATCGGACTTTCCAATGAAACGCCTTGGGGGATCATGCGTTTTCTGCACTTGGCCGAGACGCAAGGACTGCCGCGTGTTGTGAGTGTGCAGAATCCCTACAGCTTTCTTAATCGCAGCTTTGAAATCGGCAATGCTGAAATCGCCATTCGTGAGAATGTCGGTTTGTTGGCGTATTCTCCCCTGGGATTTGGCGCGTTATCGGGCAAGTATTTGAATGGCGCGAAGCCGGAAGGCGCGAGGCTTACCCGGTGGGAGCGATTTGCCCGTTACAAAGGAGAGATTGCGGAAATGGCGACGGCGGCTTACGTGGATGTGGCGCGCCGTCATGGCTTCGATCCGGCGCAGTTTGCGTTGGCTTATGTGAATAGCCGTCGTTTTCTGACGAGCAATATTATCGGCGCCACGACATTGGATCAGTTGAAGAGCAATTTGGACAGCATTCATGTCAAGCTTTCTCCAGAGGCATTAACCGAAATAGATGTGATTCATAAACGCTATCCGAACCCTTGTCCTTAAAAAGGGCTACTAATAAAACTGGCGACCTTCCCCTCCAATCCTGTGCGTGACGGTTGAACTTTTTCGGTAAGTGGGAGACAAATAATGCTGCCGTGTTGAGCGCGGTTTATCGGTTATTTGTTCTAGAGGGCGTATTTCCAACAAGCCATAATCGCCGATGGCTATTTGTTTTCCCGGGGGGGATCGATTGAGCCAATTCGAACGCGCACCCGATGCGCCGCCACTACCCGATTCACCCTTCCGCTTCGCCCGTTACTTCGTTACGCAGCCTCAATTTCGTTGGTGGTACATGGCGATGGTGGCGCTCGAGGCCGGCCATGCGACCTGCGGCATGATGATCCCCTATATGGTTGGGCAAATTGTTAAGGGAGTGACCGAAGCTTCCGCGCATTCGACCGCTTTGCTGACCAACCTGCGCACGCCATTATTGTTGTTTATTGGTCTTAGTATTGCAGAAGTATTGCTCGGTCGTGCGGGAGGAACCTGTCAGATCCTCACGGGCCCTCGCTTGCGGCAAACAGTGACGCGCTCGCTCTATGCCTATTTGCAGCATCACTCCCATCGCTATTTCAGCGATAGCTTCGCCGGCGCGTTGGCGCATCGGATCAGCGAGACGTCGGCTGGGGTTTCGCAGGCGCTTTGGGCGCTCATTTTCGACTTCTGGCCTATCGCCATTACCTTGGTCGTTTCCACGACCTTGCTTTATGTGGCGCATCCGCAGTTGGGCGTGCTTGTCACTTGCTGGGGCGCCTTGTTCGTGGGCGCGTCATATTGGTTGGCCAAGCGGTGCAAGCCATACTCCTTTCGCGCGGCGGCGGCGCGTAGTGAATCCACAGGCGCCGTGGTCGACTCCGTCACTAATCTTTCCAGCGCTCGTCTTTTCGCGCGGCTGATGTTCGAACGCGAGCGCTTAAATGAGACGCTGAATAAAGAATTCAAGGCGATCAAAACTTCCAACTGGTATTCCGAGCGAGTGCGTTGGTTTCAGTTTATTTCCGCCGCAATCCTGAAGGTCGGCATTCTTTACTATGCGCTGGTTTTATGGAGTAGGGGAGAGATTGGCGTTGCTGAGTTTGTCATGGCGACCAGCCTTACGCTGCTGGTCATTAGCGAGGTGCGCAATTTGTCGCGGCGCTTTCTGGAGTTTTTCGAATTCATCGGTAACGTCGCCAATGGTGTGCAAACCATCGTTAAGCCGCATGAAATTATCGATTCGGTCGACGCGGTTTCGCCGAAGATCACGCAAGGCAAGATTGAATTCCGAAATGTGGAGTTTTCTTATACGCCGGACAAAAAGACGTTTGATGGGTTGACTGTCACGATTCATCCGGGGCAAAGAGTAGGGCTGGTCGGCTTTTCCGGCTCGGGAAAATCGACCTTCGTCAGCCTTATCCTGCGTCTTTATGAGCCCCAGGGCGGACAAATTCTCATCGATGGTTTTGACGTATGCGAAATGGCGCAGGCGTCCTTGCACGGGCAATTGGGTTTAATCCCGCAGGACCCCAGCCTTTTTCATCGCACGTTGATGGAAAACATTCGTTATGGACGATTGGAGGCGAGCGACGAAGACGTGATTGAGGCCGCGCGCAAGGCGCATGCGCACGAGTTCATCGCCGAGATGACGGACCAATATCACTCCATGGTTGGCGAACGCGGGGTCAAACTCTCCGGCGGCCAACGGCAACGGATTGCGATTGCTCGCGTGATTTTGAAGGACGCGCCTATTTTGATTCTTGACGAAGCCACCTCAAGTCTCGACTCCATTACCGAGAAGGCGATTCAAGAAACCTTGGACGAAGCGATGAAAGGCAAAACGGTAATCGTTATCGCCCACCGCCTTTCCACGATTGCTCATCTTGATCGCATTCTCGTGTTTGATAAGGGCTGCATCATTGAGGACGGCCCCCACCACGAACTCTTGGCTCGCGGCGGCGCTTATCAGCGATTGTGGAGCAAACAGGCGGGGGGATTCCTGCTTGATGACGCCGTAGGCGAAAGCGTAATTGAAGAAGCGACTGAGATCGACGAGGTGTTGAGCGAGGAAATTGCCGACGAGAGGGTTGAGGATAAGAAAGACGAGAAAACGTTTGTTGTTACCGCCGAATAAGTGAGCGCGCTGTCCAACATATCAAACAGTCGGCTTGAATGACACCACAACTAGTCGGATTTTTCGAGTGTCCACTCCCTGTTTCTTGGTTAAAAGTCAGCTATCTTTTTTAGTGAGCCTTCCTGTGCGTGTCGTCCCGAGGCTGCTAGTTTTCGAGTGCGGGGCTCGACTGGTCCGCAATGTTCACGCAAGGGCGGTGTTGAAATCTGATTGTGGATGTCGATAAGGCTTCGCGGAAGTTTTTAAGACTTACGCAAAAGCGCCCCAGCGGCGTTGCGTACTCGTACTGTCTGCGTCGGCGCGGCTTGATGGTGCGATTTTGCGCAAGTCCTATTTTGTAAGGCGTTTAATGCAGCAACTTTTTTCTGATGGAGCAATCGCCATTCGTCCCCCGAGACCAACCGATTCGGTGGAATTGTTCGCCGCCGTTTGCGAATCGATTGAAGCGATAGGCGAGTGGCTGCCTTGGAGTGACGCCCAATATCGATTTGCCGATGCGGAAGCATGGATAGCGTTGAGCCAACAATGCTGGCATGACTTGACGGAATATCATTTTGTCGTCGTGGAAGCAGCGAAGTTAAACATCCTCGGCGTGATAGGAATTAATCAGATTAATCGCGTGCACAGGATTGGCAATCTTGGCTACTGGGTTCGTGTGGGTGAGTGGGGCAAGGGCGTCGCCACGCGTGCCGTAAGGTTGGCGGCCGAGTTTGGATTTAATGAAGGCGGTTTAGGCCGGCTGGAGATCATTGCCCATGTGAATAATATGAGGAGCCGGTGCGTTGCGGAGAAGGTCGGCGCGAGACTAGAGGGCATTGCTCGAAAACGTTTATTTGCTTTTGGGCGCTGGGATGATGCCGCCGTGTATTCGTTGGTTCGAGACGATATTTTTTAGGGGCAATAAGTTGGCGCGCAATAAGGCGATTTCCGGTAATAAACATACCAATAAAATCGATGGATTTCTTCGTCTGACTAGGCGCGAGGAGGCGTCATAGTGAACTATGGCAACGACGAGCAACAACGCCAGACGGAGAAAGACGCGATTTGATTGGTATGTTTATTACCGGAAATCGCCTAAGATCTCGAATAGCTTCTAAGCGAGCGCATTCCGGATTTGCCGTATGGCTAGTCGCACCGCTTTTCGAACGTCCGGATCAACATCGTCCTGAATCGCAGCCAGCGCTGGCAAAGCGGACGACGAACGAATTTCCCCAAGAGCCCAAGCTGCTTCCTTGCGTAGGTTGCTTATCTGGTGACCGAGCATATGCGTTAGCGCCGGCGTCGCTAGCGCGCTCCTTAATATGCCAAGACTTCGACATGCGTACAATGCGACCTGCCAAGATGAATCTTGCAAGCGGGCAATCAAGTCATCCGCCGCTTCTTGCAGGCGTAGCTTGCCCAGCATGATCGCGGCTTCTTCACGTACTCGACAGGATTTATCCCGCAAACTCGCCAACAGAGCGGGGAGCGCTTCGGCATCCGTGGCGAAGCTTAATGCGTCGATCGCCGCCCGTCGCACCTCGGGTTCCGGATCATGAGCCGTGAGCTTGATGAGAGCGCCCAGCGCCGCTCGGCGTCCCAGATGCCCCAGCACAGTCACCGCCTCGCGGCGAACTTCACCATCACTGTCATCTAAAGCGGCAAGCGCTAGCTCGAAGCTTTCCACCACTTGCAATTCCAGCAACGCTCTAAGAACTAAAGCCCGCACGGATGCCTCTGGATGGTTTGTGTGTGCCAGCAGTATCGCGCCTGATTCTGGTCGTTTGTATCGGCGGAGGCTGGACGCCGCTGCTTTACGGACATTTGCATCTTCATTCCTTAGCGCATTGACCAAAGTCAGAATGCCGGTCACGTTTTCCAAGGCGTCCAATGCGCACGCCGCGTCGGCGACATTCGCCTGCTCAATAGGGGTAATACGCGGCGCTTGCGCCGACGGTTGATCTCTTATGCGTTTCATGTCCGGGTAATGGAAGAATAGATTGGTCACTGCCTTGCTCCTTCTTCTCAACGATTCGTAGGCGCCGCTGGCGCAGGTTAGACGTATGGCTTATGTCGCAATCGCGGCGAGTCCTCAAAATGCAGCATGACCGAACGATAGCAGCCGTAAAAACAGAACCGAACGAATGAATATGTATCTGGCTATGCGGAAAACGTATAAAGGATGAATTTGGAATATCCATAGTTCCTTTGGCGCTAATGACAAAAATGGATATAGAAATGAATTTATATTCGTTGGGTTTAAACGCCTGCTTATTCAGAATGACGGCCATAACACACCATTCAATATGAGGAACAGTTCTATGCCCGTCGTCCTCCGCCTAGCTCCATTGATGATCAAAACCTTGCGCAGAGCGACCTGCCTTGCGCTTTTCCAGGCATTAGCGCTCTCCGCCACTGGCGCGGTGGCTGACGGGAATCTGCTGAATGTCTCCTATGACGTAACGCGTGAGCTTTACAAGGATTACAACCAGGTTTTTCTAAAGCACTGGAAGGCGAAGACGGGCGAGGTGGTGACGATTAATCAGTCCCACGGCGGCTCCAGCAAGCAGGCGCTTTCGGTGGTGGCTGGCCTGGAAGCGGACGTAGTGACCATGAACCAGTCCAATGATATTGATCTGATAGCAGAGCGAGGCGGTCTGTTACCGGTGGACTGGAGCAAGCGTCTGCTGCATAACAGCGCTCCATATACCTCCACTCAGGTGTTTCTGGTGCGGAAAGGCAATCCTAAGAACGTCCATGATTGGGCTGATCTCGTTAAACCGGGCGTGGCGGTAATCGTTCCCAATCCTAAAACGTCAGGAAATGGCCGTTACACCTATCTTGCGGCATGGGGCTACTCCTTAAAGAAGGGTGGCGGTGAGGCTAAAGCCAAGGAATTTGTTGGGCAGCTATTTCGCAACGTTCCTATTCTGGATGCGGGTGGTCGTGCGGCCACAACGACCTTCGTTCAGCGCAATATCGGCGACGTGTTGGTTACTTTTGAAAACGAGGTATTGCTTATCAAGAAGGAATTGGGCGGCGATCAGTTCGACGTGGTTTATCCGTCCATTAGCATTTTGGCGGAGCCTCCTGTCGCGGTTGTCGATAAAGTCGTAGACAAGCGAGGCACTAGAAAACTTGCTCAAGCTTACTTGGATTACCTGTATTCCGAAGAGGGGCAGGAGGTAATCGCTAAGCATTATTTCCGTCCACGCCTTGAGTCGGTGGCGAAGAAGTACGCAGCGGAATTCAAGCAGCTGCAACTCTTCACGATCGATGAGGTGTTCGGCGGCTGGCAAAAGGCGCAGAAAGCCCACTTCGATGACGGCGGCTTGTTCGATCAAATCTACGCTGGGAAAAAGTAATGCGAGTTTTACTAAGACGTCATAGTGTCATCCCGGGGTTTAATTTAGCCCTGGGTTATACGCTGCTCTATCTCGGTTTGGTCGTTCTGATTCCGTTATCGGCTGCTTTCATCAAAACCGCGAGCCTGACCTGGCCGGCATTTTGGGACACGGTTACCACGCCCCGGGTCATAGCGTCTTATCGTTTGACCTTTGGCGCCTCGTTTCTTGCGACTGTTATCAATACGGCCTTTGGTTTAATCGTCGCCTGGGTGCTCGTGCGCTATACCTTCCCCGGCAAACGAGTAATCGATGCCCTGGTCGACCTACCGTTCGCGTTGCCAACTGCTGTCGCCGGCGTAGCGCTTACCGCCGTATACGCGCCGAATGGTTGGATCGGGCGATTGTTGGAGTCGGTGGGCGTTAAGGTCGCCTTTACGCCTTTAGGCGTGTTGGTTGCGCTGATTTTTATTGGCCTTCCCTTCGTTGTACGTACTGTCCAGCCGGTGCTGGAGGATGTCGAGCGGGAAGTGGAGGAGGCGGCTGCTAGCCTTGGCGCCAATCGGTGGCAGACGTTTAAGCGAATTATCTTCCCGAGCATTTTGCCGGCGCTCACCACAGGTTTCGCGCTTGCTTTTGCCCGCGCGCTGGGCGAATACGGATCGGTAATATTCATCGCTGGCAATATGCCAATGGTGTCGGAGATCACGCCTCTTTTGATCATCACCAAGCTTGAGCAATATGACTACACCGGGGCGACGGCCATCGCAGTCGTTATGTTGGTTGCGTCATTTTTTCTGCTTTTAATT
>DATLHW010000059.1:0-4594 GCA_035539675.1 Burkholderiales bacterium
AAAAAAGACGACGCGGATCGAATCAAGGCTCCCGAGGACATGGTGCGGTGCAGCCATTGCGGCACGCATCTCCCGCGCAGCGAGAGCGTGACCTCTGACCAGAAGATATACTGCTGTGATGAGCACAGGCGCGCCGCCAACGTGGAGAAATAATTCCATTTCTAATTCAAACGTGCACTTTGTTGGCAGGTTTTGTCGTACTACTGGTACTGTCTGCGCCCCGCCGTCGCGTTCACGTTTGATTGAGAAATGGAAGAAGAGCCGTCTGGAGATATCGTTGCGCAAATGGAGTTCAAGCTCGTCGACATCTCGCGGACCCCTTGCGTTCATCTGAGCGGCGCGTCACACTCGATTCGCTTGCGTCAATCCATTTGCGATGCAGATCCCAACGCCATTGAAAACAGATCATAGCTATTCGCCACGTTTGAAACGGGAAGACTGGCGTCTTCTTTCGGTCTTCCACGGCTATCGGCTGTTGCTTGCCTTTACCTTTACGATTTCCGTGAGTTTGCTCGCGGATACGGGCTTCTTCCGCTCGGTCGATACGCAGCAGTTCCTTGCCGCAAGTCTGTTTTACCTTTTCGCGAGCGGCATCGTGCTGTTGGCGGTCATTGCTAAAAAACCTGACTTTGAGTTTCAGCTAAGTTTTCAGGTCCTACTCGATGTCGTGATGATCAATGTCCTTGCTTACGCGAGCGGGGGCATTCGTAGCGGTCTCGCCTTGATGTTGTTGGCCACTATCGCCTGCGCGGGTTTGATCAGCCGTGGGCGGCTGGTGCTGTTTCACGCGTCGCTGGCCGTAATCGGCGTGCTGGCGACGCACGCCTATGGCGTGTTGTACAACAAGGCGCCCATCCAGGATTTTTTCCAGGTGGGCATGATGAGCCTGGGTTATTTTGCGATGGCGTGGTTGGCGTACGTGCTCGCCCGGTATGCCGAAGCGAGCGAGCGGCTTGCGATAGAGCGCGGCGTCGACTTGGCGAACATGGCGCAGATCAACCAGTTGGTTATCCGTGATCTTCACGATGGCGTGCTCGTCGTGGATGAGCATCAGCGCATACGGGCTTGCAACCCCCAGGCGGAACATCTATTCGGCTCTATCCCGCGCGACGCGGCTCCCCTATTGGTGGAATATTCGCCGGACCTTAACGAATGGCAGGAGCGATGGAGTGTTCGGCCGGAAAGCGCACTGCCGCCATTAAGAGCGCCCTTCGACAACCGCGAGATCAATGTTCGTTTCGTCTCTATCGGAAAAAAACAATCCGCCGCTGCGGCGATTGTGATTTTTCTGATCGATCTTTCCGAACAGCAACAACAGGTGCAGCAAGTCAAACTCGCCGCGCTGGGGCGATTGACCGCGTCCATCGCGCATGAGATTCGTAACCCGTTGTCTTCCATTAACCACGCCACTGAACTGTTGCAGGAAGACGATTCGCAATCGATCGGCAATAGACGGCTGCTCGCCATCATTCGGGACAATGCGTTACGGCTGGATCGCATGGTGCAGGAGGTATTGCATCTTAATCGACGAGACCATGCCCATCTTGAAGCCATTCCCACTCGCCCGTATCTGGAAAGTTTCATTGAAGAGTTCAGTCAGACAGAGAAGGTGCCGGAGGGCGTTTTTTCTCTCGAATTGGATACGGACAGGCCTCTACTCTTTGACCGTGTCCATCTGCATCAGGTATTGTGGAACCTCACCCGTAACGCATGGCGACATTGCCACAAGCGGACAGGCAGTCTACGTATTTGCCTATCGCCGGCCGCCATGGAAGACATGCTCCAACTGGACGTTGTGGATGATGGTCCGGGCGTTGAGCCGGAACATCAAGACCAGTTGTTCGAGCCGTTTTTTACAACCGATTCGAAAGGCACGGGACTGGGGCTTTATATCGCACGACAGGTTTGCCAAGCAAACGGCGCTTACCTGGATTACGTTGCGGTCTCTCCCGGGGGGCAATTCAGAATTCTAGTTAAGACCGTATCATGAACGCCTATATCACTCGTGGCGAAAGGCTCCAGATCGAGCCACGAGATGGAGGCGTACGCACTGATAGGGTAAACATGGCCGGCTCGATCGCGAGCCGCGTGTTGAAACTCATAAAGGTCCTCAAATGAACCGCGTTCTTATAGTGGACGACGAGGCGGATATTCGCGAGTTGCTTCTGCTCACATTGCATCGCATGGGGCACGAAGCCGATGCGGCAGGCAGTTGCGCGGAGGCGCTCAAGCTGCTGAGCGAGCATTCCTATCAGCTTTGTCTTACCGATATGCGCCTGCCGGACGGCGACGGCTTGCAGGTGCTGAATCATATATCCGAGAATTTTTCGCAGGTGCCGGTGGCGGTTATCACCGCTTTCGGCAGTACGGAAAACGCTGTCGCGGCGCTGAAAGCAGGCGCCTTCGATTATCTTCCCAAACCGATTTCTTTAAAGCAGCTGCGTGATTTAATCCGCGCGGCGCTCAAGCTTCCGCAAAGCGCTGCGCAACGCAAAGCGCAACCGGAGCCCGAAACGGCGGCTCCCACGCCGGAGTTGCTGGGTAGTTCGCCCGCCATCGCACGGGCGCGCGAAATGATCGAGAAGTTGGCGCGTAGTCAGGCGCCGGTTTACATCACTGGCGAATCGGGCAGTGGCAAAGAAGTGGCGGCCCGCTCCATTCATAAGCGTAGCGCTCGACGAGAGGCGCCTTTCGTCGGCGTAAACTGCGGCGCCATTCCCGAGAACCTGATGGAAAGCGAATTTTTCGGTTACCGGAAGGGCGCTTTCACTGGGGCCGATGCGGACAAGCAGGGCTTCTTTCAGGCGGCGCACGGCGGGACGTTATTCCTCGATGAAGTGGCCGACCTTCCGCTGCCGATGCAAGTCAAATTGCTCCGGGTGATCCAGGAAAAGCGCGTACGTAAAGTGGGCGACACGAATGAAGACGCCGTGGACGTCCGCATTATCAGCGCGACGCATCAGAATCTTGCGGAGTTGGTTGAGGCGGGGCGTTTCCGGCAAGACCTTTATTACCGCTTGAATGTCATCGAGCTCAAAATGCCCGCGCTGCGACAGATTCCGGAGGATATTCCGCTGATCGCGCGCGCTATCCTGACGCGATTGGCGAAGGATACCGGTCAGCCCCCGCCAGAGTTTACGTCGGAAGTGCTGGTTGCTTTGAAGCAGTATGAGTTTCCCGGCAACGTGCGCGAGTTGGAAAACGTTCTTGAGCGCGCGATGGCGCTATCCAGCGGCAACCGGATTGAGAAGCAGGATCTCTATCTGACGGAAGTGGCGGATTTCGAGCCGACGGAATCTGGCGTGGCGCGCCCTCCCGGGGCGGGCGAGTTGCCGTTACAGGATTATCTGGATCGCGTGGAGAAGGAGGCGATCATGCAAGCCCTGGAAAAGACTCGCTACAACAAAACGGCCGCCGCGAAACTTTTAGGAATTACTTTCCGCGCGTTGCGTTATCGGCTGGAGCGTTTAGGCATCGACTAATTCGCCAGTAAAATTCAACCTAGTATGTAGCGATCTCACCCAATTGGTGAATGACAAAAAAGCAATAATGCTCGTTCAGGCAATACCTTAATACGGGCAATAAGCGGTCAATCGCCGTTTCTAGGTTTATGAGAGCGGGTTTTCACAGTTTCTTGCGCGAGCCAATGGCGGCCCTGCGCTTCTTGGTCCTACTTGGCTCGCGAGGCGGCTTTAAAAAATGGTATTAAAGCTGAAGGATGAAGGCGAAAGTGTGAAGAAAAGTTTAAATTTCAGACAACCCCAAGCGGCTTCCGAGGCGTCTGCTTTGCGTCGTCCTCGTTTACCCAATCGTGCGCCGGTTCCCGCGCCGGCCACGTCCGGGCTTCTGGTTTTTCGTGACGACGGTTGGGTCGAGGGGATTACGCATATTCCATCGCCCAACTTCAATGCGCGGCCGGACGGCGTTGCGGTGGACCTTGTCGTTCTGCACAACATTAGTTTGCCGCCCGGTCAATTTGGCGGGCCAGGCATTATTGATCTGTTTACCAATAAGCTGAATCACGACGATCATCCTTACTACGCGACGCTTCGTGAATTACACGTTTCGTGTCATTTTCTGATTCGACGTGATGGTGAGCTTATCCAATTTGTCTCTTGCGACGATCGGGCGTGGCATGCGGGCGTTTCCAAATGGGAAGATCGCGAAAACTGTAATGATTTTTCCATTGGCATCGAATTGGAGGGGGCGGACGATCAGCCTTTCAAGTCGCTTCAGTACGACGCTGCGGCGCGTCTCACGAAGTCAATTCGCGCCCGTTATCCCATTCGGGGTGTGATGGGGCATTCACATATCGCCCCCGAGCGAAAGACCGATCCCGGTCCTTATTTCGATTGGCGCTATTACCTTTATCTGACTGAAGAGCGATAGAGACAACATTCGCTCGACATGTTCGCAAACGATGCCTACACATCAATTATTCGTTTGATAAACCCGCTGACTTTCTGGCATTCGCTCTTTTCTCTTTATTAACCATGCCTTGCCGTTTTTTCGGCTTCCTTCCGTATTTCTCCCCAAATTCCAGGCTTTAATTGGCATTTCTCTTGCGTGTATAAATATTCATATAAAACAATTG
>DATLHW010000060.1:0-4057 GCA_035539675.1 Burkholderiales bacterium
GCTGGTGACCCCCAACACTTCCATGCCTTCGCTCTCGATGGCGTTCGCAAGGGCGCGTATCCCCAGCCCGCTGGTGTTTTCGGAGCGGAAATCTTCATCGATAATCACGATGGGAAAGCGAAATTTCATCTGGATTCCTTCGGACAGGTTCTCATATTTTGGGTAATGTCACGCCGTGCTGCCCCTGGTATTTACCGCCTCGATCCTTATACGACGTTTCACATACTTCATCGCTCTCGAAAAAGATAACTTGGGCAACGCCCTCATTGGCGTAGATCCTCGCAGGGAGCGGCGTGGTATTGGAAAACTCCAATGTGACATGCCCTTCCCATTCCGGTTCAAACGGCGTCACGTTAACGATAATGCCGCAACGCGCATAGGTGGATTTACCAAGGCAAATGGTAAGGACGTTGCGAGGAATGCGGAAATACTCCACCGTTCGCGCCAACGCAAAAGAGTTGGGCGGGATGATGCATGTGTCGCCTTTGAAATCGACAAAGGATTTCTCGTCGAAGTGCTTTGGATCGACGATGGTCGAATTGATGTTGGTGAAAACCTTAAATTCTTCTGAGCAACGGATGTCGTAGCCATAGCTGGAAGTACCGTAAGAAACGATCCTCTCACCGTTGAGATGGCGGATTTGGTTGGGCTCGAACGGTTCGATCATCCCATGCTGATCCGCCATTCGACGGATCCACTTATCGGACTTAATTGACATGTTATTCCTGTGGTGAAGAGCTATCTGCTTTGGATGCGTTACGTATTCTGAATCACGATCTTGGGAAACAATCCGCTTCTATCTTGCGCCTTGTCGGCAATCTTGATCGCCGCCTTGCGCGCAATCTCCTTGTAGATTTCGGAGACCCGCCCTTGAGGGTCAGCCACGACCGTTGGCTTACCGGCGTCCGTTTGCTCGCGAATGTTGATATCAAGGGGCAAGGCGCCGAGGAAATCCACGCCGTAGTCCTTGCACATGCGCTCACCACCGCCGGCGCCGAAGATGTGCTCCTCATGCCCACACTTGGAACAGACATGAGTGCTCATGTTCTCGACAATGCCAATAATGGGAATGCCGACCTTCTCGAACATCTTAAGCCCCTTGCGAGCGTCGAGTAGCGCGATGTCTTGCGGCGTCGTGACGATTATCGCGCCCGTGACTGGGACCTTCTGCGCTAACGTCAATTGAATATCGCCAGTGCCGGGAGGCAGGTCCACGACCAGATAGTCCACGTCCCGCCAGCGGGTTTCCATCATCAGTTGCTCAAGCGCTTGCGTAACCATCGGTCCGCGCCACACCATCGGCGTTTCAACATCGATCAGGAAACCAACCGACATGGCCTGCAGGCCATGACCTTCCATCGGCTCCATGGTCTTACCATCTTGCGATTCCGGCCGGCCGGTAATGCCGAGCATCGTGGGCTGCGAGGGTCCGTAGATATCGGCGTCCAGCATGCCGACCGTCGCGCCTTCCGCAGCCAAAGCAAGCGCCAGATTCACGGCGGTAGTCGATTTGCCGACACCGCCTTTACCGGACGCCACGGCGATGATGTTCTTCACGCCAGGAATGAGCTTCACGCCTCGCTGCACGCTATGGGAAACGATCTTCGAATAAACATTCACACTGACATTATTGGCGCCCGGGATCGATTTCAACTTCGTGGAAACCTGCTTCCGAATCGTCTCAATCTGACTTCTCGCCGGATATCCGAGCACAATATCCAAAGCGATGTCACCGCCTTCGATATGGATATTGCGCGCCGACTTGGTCGCCAAATAATCCTTGCCGGTGTTGGGATCGGAAATATCCTTTAGGGCCGCCTGAACTTCAACTTCTGAAATCGCCATCATCTTTCCAGTTACATCTGTAGGGTGGGAGGAACCTTGAAAAATCCGTACGAGCGTTGGTCGCACGAAGAATCTGTTTGGGATCTGTAGCGAGCGGGCCGAGTTTGAGACGAGGAACGGACGCGTACAAGTGGTACGCAGAGTACCGGAGTTTCAAAATCGGGCCGCGCAGTAAGATCTCGAAGAGATTCTAAAGGCTCCTGGTAAATCGATGGTCCATTCTAAAACAATTCCATCCCCCCACGGTACCGTCTTTGATACAATTTCGCGATTCCTAGCAAGACCTTAACGATTGACCTCACTCAGCGGCGCAAATTTCTAACGCGCATCGCTCCCGGATAATTCACATGACTCGTAAAATCCTCGTTACCAGCGCGCTTCCCTATGCCAATGGCGCAATCCATCTCGGCCATTTAGTGGAGTACATTCAAACCGATATCTGGGTTCGCTTCCAGCGCATGCAAGGCCATGAGGTTCATTACGTCGGCGCCGATGACACGCACGGAACACCCGTCATGCTTCGCGCCGAGAAGGAAGGCATAACCCCGGACGCGCTGATTGACAGGGTCAGAAAAGAACATGAACGCGACTTCTTCGGCGGACAAGAGCTCAAAGCGAAAGGCGAATTGGGCGGCTTCCACGTCGGATTCGATCATTACTACACAACCAATTCCCCTGAAAACCGCGAGTACTGCGAGCAGATCTATGGCGAACTGGAAAAGAATGGGCTAATCGCAAAGCGCTCCGTTGAACAGTTCTATGACCCCGTCAAGGAAATGTTTCTGCCGGACCGCTTCATCAAGGGCGAATGCCCGAAGTGCAGCGCGAAAGACCAGTACGGCGACTCATGCGAGGTATGCGGCGCTACTTACGCACCTACCGATCTCAAGAACCCCTATTCCGTGGTCTCTGGCGCAAAGCCGGTGCGCAAAGCATCGGAGCATTACTTCTTCAAACTTTCCGACCAGCGTTGCCGCGATTTTCTTCGTCGTTGGACAAAAGAAGAAGGCCGCTTGCAACCCGAGGCGTCCAACAAGATGCAGGAGTGGCTGGGCGAAGAAGGCGAAGACAAGCTCTCGGATTGGGACATTTCCCGCGATGCGCCCTACTTCGGCTTCCCCATACCCGGCACAGATGGCCAGAAGTACTTCTACGTCTGGCTTGATGCGCCGGTTGGCTACTTCGCCAGCTTCAAGAATTATTGCGAGCAGCAAAAGGCTAAAGACGTCGCGATCGACTTTGACGCTTTTCTAAAAAACGAAAAAAAGACCGAACTGGTGCATTTCATCGGCAAGGATATTCTCTATTTCCCACGCCCTCTTCTGGCCCGCCATGCTTCAGCATTCCGGCTATCGCACACCGACCAGCATCTACGCGCCCGGCTTTTTGACCGTCAATGGCGAGAAGATGTCCAAGTCGCGCGGCACGTTCATTACGGCCGAAAGCTACCTCAAACAAGGCTTGAATCCGGAATGGCTGCGTTATTACTACGCCGCGAAGCTGAACAGCACGATGGAAGATATCGACCTTAACTTGGAGGACTTCGTCGCGCGGGTGAATAGCGACTTGGTTGGGAAGTACGTCAATATCGCTAGCCGGTGTGCGGGATTTATTGCAAAGCGCTTCGATGGGAAGCTGGGCGCGCCAAACCTGACCGCCGACATTGAAAATCATTTCGCGAACGCCTCCAAGGAAATTGGGGACCACTACGACAACCGCGAATATGGGAAAGCGCTGCGAAAAATCATGCAGCTGACGGATGTCGCCAATCAATATGTCGATGCGAAAAAGCCGTGGGAATTGGCGCGAGCGTCAGATAAAAGCGATGAACTGCACACAGTATGCTCGACCGCACTCGCCCTATTCCGCGATCTGACGCTTTTCCTCAAGCCCGTCTTGCCTAAACTAGCCGCGCAGGTAGAACAACTGCTTGGCGTCCCAGCGCTTAAATGGTCGGATGCTTGGAAACATTTGCCTGCTGGGCACGTCATCAAACCGTATCAGCATCTGATGACCCGCGTTGATGTAAAACAGATCGATGCGCTGGTCGCCGCGAACAAGGACAATCTTCAAGCGACGCCAACGGCTCAAATACCTTCGGAAAAACCCAAAGCCGGCATTGCGCCCATTGGCGAAACCATCAGCATCGACGACTTCGGCAAGATTGATTTACGCATCGCCAAAATCGTCGCCGCAGAGCACATTGCAGAAG
>DATLHW010000061.1:0-14588 GCA_035539675.1 Burkholderiales bacterium
TACTTCGTACCTGACAAGCGGCTTTTGCAATCGATCATGAACGCCGCGCAACGCGGCGTCGATGTGCGACTTATTCTTCCCAGCCATACTGACTTCTGGGCCGTATTTCATGCAGGACGTTCCCATTACTCGCCACTGCTCAAAGCGGGGGTCAAGATTTACGAACGTCGTGGCGCGCTCTTGCATTCGAAGACCGTGATCGTGGATGGCGTATGGTCTTCCGTCGGTTCAACTAATCTCGATTGGCGAAGTTTTGTGCACAACGACGAATTGAATGCGGTCATATTGGGCTATGAATTCGCTGCTCAAATGCTGGCCATGTTCGAGAAGGATCTGCGCGAGTCGGAGAAGGTTGAGTTGGCTCAATGGCGCGAACGGGCAGTCAATATTCGCGTTAAAGAATGGATGGCGCGCCTCTGGGAGTATTGGCTTTGAGGTTTCTACTTTTATTTTGTTGAAAGTCTTTCGCATCAGCCGGTACTTCTTACAAAGCAAATTATTCGATGCGCGTAGCCATTAACCGTAAGTGAATGATTGTTAAGAAGAGAAGCTCCTTGGCATGGACGTTGCTGATACTTCTACGTCGGCGGAAATTATCCGCGGCGATCCAAAACTTTAGAGGAGAACACTATGAACTGGGACCGCATAGAAGGTAACTGGAAACAGCTCAAGGGCAAGGTAAAAGAGCAGTGGGGAAAACTCACGGATGACGATCTCGACAAGATCGAAGGCAAGCGCGAACAGTTGGCCGGCAAGATTCAGGAATGTTATGGCGTAGGCAAGGACGAAGCCGAACGCCAGTTGAATGATTGGGAAACCCGCGTTAATCGCGATTTCCCACGGCACTAGTGGTTGCGTTGCTTTTTTAATCAATGGAAAGGGAGTACCAGATGAATAAAATGCGAAATACTTTAATGGCTGCTTTGGCGGTCAGTGGAATGATCTTCGGCGGCGCCGCGATGGCGGATGACACGTCTAAAAGCGTGAAGAAAGAAAGCAAGTCGGAGTACAACGCGGCCGTTGATAGCGCCGAGGCGGATTACAAAGTCGCCAAGGAGCGTTGCGACGCCTTGAAGGGCAATGAGAAGGATGTGTGTGTCAAGGAAGCCAAGGCTGTTGAAAAGAAAGCCAAGGCCGACGCCAAGGCGCAACACAAAACAGTGACCGCACATGCGAACGCTGGGGAAGACAAGCGTGAGGTGGCCTATAAAGCCGCCAAGGAAAAGTGTGACAGCTTGTCTGGCAATGCGAAGGATAGCTGCGTAGCCGATGCGAAGGCGAAATACGGACAGTAATCGCCCTCAATGGCGTCAGCCAGCTTAGGCTGTGTGGCGCCAGGTAAAACATAAACGGCGCGGAGATTTTTCTTCGCGCCGTTTATGTTTTTAGAGTTAGAAATGGACTTACGCGAAATCGTCCCAGCAAGGCGTGTCGATGAAAGTCGCAACGCCGCTGGGGCGGTTTTCCGTAAGTGCTAAGCAAGTGACGCCGATGTGCTTGGACTTGCTCGTAAGGCTTCGATAATTTTTTCTTGCAACGCTTGCATAAGCTCTAGCACGGAAGTCATACTTTTAGAGTGCATGCAAAGTGTTCCAGCGGCGTTGGAGCCTTGCAGGGACGGTTTTGCATAAGGCCTGAATTTATTTCATTCTGCGTTAGCGAACCTCTGATTAAGTGTCGCGAGCGAGTTGGAGATGAACAGAGAAACGGAGGGTGTAGCAGGGGTTTCGGGGGAGCATGCTTCCCGCCTGCGAAGCGGTTTGCGCGTGCAATCGCAAACTTGTCCTGCAAGGACGTTGAGTACTGGAGGTTCATATTCGGTTCGCGAAGTAACTTAATCAGAAGTTCCTCAGAAATAATACTTTGTCGACGGCCGCTTGCCATTCAAAGCGCGCCCTACGCGAAGCGGAATTAACCACGCGAACTAACACACCCGCTCTAGGTCCTTGCGGGGTCTTAAAAGAAGCAGTTCTCATTCGAGTCATTCGACACGTGTTAGTGGAACAGAAAGTCAACATCCTTTTGGTCGATGACGAGCCTGCGGGGTTACTCGCGCTCGAAGCCGTGCTTGCGCCTCTAGGTCAGAATCTTGTCAAGGTGGGATCGGGGCGGGAAGCCTTGCAACAGCTGTTGGCGCTGGATTTCGTCCTGATTCTGCTTGATGTGCGAATGCCGGGCATGGATGGGCTTGAGACCGCGTCATTGATCCGACGCCGCAAGCGCAATCAGCATGTGCCGATTATTTTTCTGACCGCCGCCCATCACGACGATACGGAGGTGTTTCGTGGCTACGCGGTAGGCGCCGTCGATTATGTCTTCAAACCAATTCAGGCGGAGATTCTTCGGTCCAAGGCGGCTGTATTTGTCGAACTGGCTCAGATCACCGCGCTAGTGCGACGTCAGGCTGCCGAGTTGGCTGAGCGCGAAGCAGCGGCTCGTAGCGCGGCCATGGAGCTCACCGCAAAGGAAGAACACTTCCGATCCGTCGCGCAATCCGCGAATGAAGCGATTATCTCCGCCGATCGCCATGGAAATATTGTGTTCTGGAACGAAGGCGCGCGACGGACCTTTGGTTATGAAGTAGAGGAAATCTTAGGGAAGCCTTTGGCGATGTTGATACCCGAGCGCTATCGCGAAGCGCATATCGGCGGTCTGCAACGATATCTCTCAAAAGGAGAAGCGCGAGTTGTGGGTAAAACAGTGGAGTTGGAAGCGTTGGGAAAAGACGGCGCCGAATTTCCGATCGAACTTTCCTTGGCGGCCTGGCGTAGCTATGGCGAAGTGTTTTTTACCGCCATTCTTCGCGACATTACTGAGCGAAAGCGAGCAGAGGAATCAATCAAGAAACTCCATGCAAATCTTGCGCAGCATGCGGCGCAGCTTGAAGCCACCAATAAGGAGTTGGAAAGTTTTAGCTATTCAATCTCGCACGACCTGCGCGCGCCGTTGAGAGCGATCGATGGGTTCTCTCGCATGTTGGAGCAAAGCTACAGCGATAAGATTGGCGACAGCGGCGCTCGTCTACTGCACCGAATCTGCGTTAATGCGCAGAGGATGGCGATGTTGATCGACGATCTGCTTGCGTTCTCTCGTTTGGGGCGCCAATCGATTTCCACCGCACGGATCAATATGACAGCCCTTGTAAAGGAAGTGCTGAACGAGCTCGCCGGCATTCCGGGGCAGCCGGCGCCGGATTGTGTGTTGCATCCATTACCTGAGGCTTGGGGCGATCGCGCGCTTATTCGGCAGGTGTGGGTCAATCTGCTTTCCAACGCCATCAAGTTCACGGGGCATAAAACGCCCGCATTGATTGAAGTGCGCGGAGAACAGCAGGAGGGCGACAATATTTACTGGGTGAGAGACAATGGCGCCGGCTTCGATATGCGTTACATGGATAAGCTGTTCGGCGTGTTTCAACGATTGCATAGCATGGATCAGTTTCCAGGAACCGGCGTGGGATTGGCCATTGTGCAGCGAGTGATTACGCGCCACGGTGGACGAGTCTGGGCGGAGAGCAAATTGGACGAAGGCTCGACATTCTATTTCGCGCTCCCAGTAACTAAGCGGGTTAACCAGTTGGATGCCTAAGAACCTGCTCAAGATCTCGAATAGGCTCTTACGGCGCAGCCACCGTTTGAGACTTGGAAGCTGCGCGTTTCACAGGTACGCGTCGGCTTCTAAAACGCCGCTCGCTCTAGATCAGCGTCAGGCGAACTTCTTTTAATTTTCCAAATTTTCAATCCTCAAGGAGATGAATAAATGCCGGCGTACGGCTCCAACCCCAGAGACTTATTGATTCTTACGGAACAAGTGCGAGCGGTTTATCGCACCTCTTACTCCGTCGCCGCCGCACATGGTCTGGTCGCTATCCTGCTTTTTGTTGGGTTGCAAAAGGATGGAAATCGTCCGCTGATGTTGCTGTGGGCCGTGGCCATGTGTCTGGTTGTGGCGGCGTATATCTGGTGGGGTAGGGAGTTTCAGCGCTCCTCCCCGGGGCCGGAGCAAAGCCCTTTATGGGCGCGGCGACGCATGCTGCTGGGACTCGCGGCCGGGGTGGTTTGGGGTTTCGCGGGTGGCGCGCTCTTTCCGACGGCAGACGTTACCGGACAGGCTTTGTTGACCTTGGTTTTATTGGGACTGGGCGCGGGATCGTTGACCGCAAGCGCGTCTTACCTACCGGCGAACTTCGCCTTGGTTATCCCGATGTTCGTTCCGTTGATTCTGAGATACGGTTGGAGCGGAGCCACGCAGGGGGTGATTCTGGCGATACTGTTGATTATCTACCTCGGTTTCATTCTGAATGGAACGCGTACGATACATCGCGTGTTGGAGGGGTCGCTTCGCCGACGCTTCGAGAACGTGGATCTCATCGACGCATTGACGGTGGAGAAAACGGCAGCGGAAAAGGCTCGTCAGGAAGCGGAGTCTGCGCGCCAGGAGGCGGAGTCGGCCAATCGGGCGAAGTCTCAGTTCCTGGCCGCCGCAAGTCATGATTTGCGGCAACCTTTGCATGCTTTGGGTTTGTTCGCTGCAGCCCTCGACGACAGAATCCGCTATCCCGAGGTTCGCAGCATCGTTAATAACATCAACGCCTCCATTGCCGCGTTGGAAGCGCTTTTCAATGAATTACTCGATATTTCAAAACTCGACGCTGGCGTCATTACCGCTTCAAGGGCAAGTTTTCCGTTGCAGGCGCTTTTCGATCGCGTTGCGTCGGAATATGGGCCCGTTGCGGCGCTGAAGGGCTTGCGGCTAAGAGTGATGCCGACGGATCGGATCATTTGCAGCGACCCGATGTTGATCGAGCGGATTCTGCACAATCTTGTCTCCAATGCGATTCGCTACACGCCCAAGGGGAAGATTTTGGTCGGAGCGCGGTGGACTGAGAAACACGCGCGGTTGGAGGTGTGGGACACGGGCCTTGGAATTCCGAAGGATCAGCATGAGAGGATTTTCGAGGAGTTTTATCAGCTCGCCAATCCGGAGCGCGATCGGGGTAAAGGACTCGGATTAGGACTCGCCATCGTGCGACGTCTCACCGGGTTGCTGGGTCATCCGCTCCGGCTCGATTCAATGGTTGGCAAGGGCTCGGTGTTTCGCGTGACTGTGCCGCTTGGAGAGCCCGGCATGCCATGCGGCGGGACATTGTCGACGGTGGTCGATCACGAGGAGCATTTGAGCAATAAATATGTTGTGTTTATCGATGATGAACGGGCGGTGCGAGAGGGAATGGAGACCTTGCTTAAACAGTGGGGATGCCAGGTCACCGCGGCGGCGTCTCTGGAGGAGTGCATGCGCGCGTTGGGCGCGAATGAACAAAAACCAGATCTTTTCATCGCCGACTATCGGCTTCGCGAAGGCGCCAAGGGTGACGACGCGATTAGAAAACTACAAGCCGTTTACGGAGCGGACATTCCTGGCGTTCTCATTACGGGCGACACCGCGCCGGACCGAATTCTGGAGGCGCAAGCCAGCGGATATTACTTATTGCATAAGCCGGTTGTACCCGGGCGTTTACGGGTGTTTATGAATTTGGTGTTGAGGAACGACGATCTTCAGGGGAAAGGTATCGATAGTGAGGCGGCGGAAGTGGAGGGGAATTGATTTTTTTAAGACTTACGCAAAACTGCCGCCCGCGGCGTTGCCCTTGCAGGGCGCATCTGCGCTTGCACGCGCAGATCGTTACGCAGGCGAGCAGCATGCTGCTCGAATTCCCTGCTGCACCCTCCTTGCCGTACAACTCGTACTGTCTGCGTCGGCGCGCCTTGCTGGGACAGTTTTGCGTAAGTCCTATTTTTAGAGCGTAGAAAAAATCTCACCATGAAGATGCGGAAGAACGGTTCTATCGATTGTCGCCAGCAGTCCAATGTTTGGATTTTTTCTTTTGTTTGGGCTTTCCCGGCCACTCGCTCTTCCATCTCGGATTGAGTAGCAGCTCGGTGATGTCCTTTGACGAAAGCGGTGGGCTGAAGAAAAATCCCTGCATGGCGCGGCACCGCTTCTTTCGGAAAAAATTGGCTTGCTCAACCGTTTCAACCCCTTCGGCAACGACGTCAATATTGATTGCGTGGGCCATGGCGATGACCGCTTCAACAATGAGTCGACTGGAGCGGTCTTGAGGAATTTCTTTAAGGAACTCACGGTCAAGTTTCAGCCGATTAATCGGTAACCGCCTCAAATAGCTTAGAGACGAATATCCATTGCCAAAATCGTCCAACGCAATGGAAATCCCTAGAGAGCGTAGCTCTTCCAGAATTATGACGCCCTGTCCTTTGGTTTCGAATATGTTCCGCTCGGTTATTTCAATTTCCAGATCCTGCGGATGTAAACGAGACTGGTTCAGAAACTTATTGAGTTGATCGGTCACCGTTCGGTTCATCAATTCGTTTGGACAAAAATTCACGGACACTTTTAGTGGGGGAATGCCCATATTCTTCCACGCCTGCTGTTGCGCTGTTACTTGCGCTATTACCCATAAACCGATTGTTGGCATCAGGCCGGCCCCCGCGGCGATTTTGATGATCTGATCGATTGGATATGCGGATAGGGTTGGGTTACTGAAACGTAAAAGCGCTTCCACGGCAATGATTTGCCCGTTGTTGCAATCGACCTCCGGCTGATACTCCAATTCCAGCGCATGCTCCGCCACCGCCTGCCGCAATGCGGGCTCTTTGGTGGGCTTCCGCGTCCATACGCTCCGTGAAATAACTGAAGCCGCCACGTCCGTCGCTCTTGACCCTATAAAGCGCGAGATCGGCTTTTTCCAAAAGCTGCATTGGCTCCGTCGCATCAATGGGGTAGATGGCTATACCGATGCTGGCGCCTATCCGAATTTCATGATGATCAAATGAAAACGGATGCGATAACGCATCCAGCAGTTTAGACGCCAATGTTGCGCCGGCGCCGGCTGAATGCGCATTCGGCTGAAGCACAACGAATTCATCCCCGCCTAAGCGCGCAATGAAGTCGGTTTCGCGTAAATGCGTCGCCATCCGTTGGGAGGCCTGCTGAAGTATCAAATCGCCAGCTTGGTGTCCTAGGCTGTCATTGATTTGCTTAAAAAAGTCGAGATCGATTACTTGAAGAATTAATTGTTCACCGCTACGCGCATTAGCGGCCATCATTTCGGCAAAGCGGATTTGAAAATAAGTCCGATTCGGTAAGCCGGTCAGACTATCGAAGTGTGCGAGACGAAGGGTTTCGTCTTCGGCCTGCTTCCGTGCAGTGTTGTCACGCATGATTTTGAGAAAGCCAATATGCGCGCCATCGACATTGCGGATCGGCGTCACGATGCCCTCTCCCCAAAATCGCGAGCCATCCTTACGCACATGCCAGCGATCATCGGCTCCTCGGCCAGACTCCATGGCGGCTTCAAACTCCTTCTGAGGCGCATTTTCCTTGCGGTCCTCCTCCGTGAAGATCGTGCTGCCGCTCTGGCCAACGATTTCGTCTGGCGCATACCCAAGAATTTTCTCGGCTCCAGGATTCCAACTCGTAACGACGCCATCATTGTCCATCGTAATGATGGCGTAGTCGGTCGCGCTGGCGTAAATCGCTTTAAGTAGGTTGGTGTCGTCCATGGCATTTTGTGGATGAATGGAATATGGATCGAGCGCTACAATGAGATGACTACCTAAACCGCAATCAGTTCAATGCAACTCCATGAAGTGATTCCTATCTGGAGGATTTCTTATGTACAAAATTCAAGTGCAAGAAGAGAACGGAGCATGGCGGAACGTGGACGACCCCAATGGCGCGCCGCTTACGTTCCGGGATAAGTCTCAGGCGCGGGCGAAGTTGGAAGAACTCTATCCGGTGTTAGTCAAAATGGAGAAGTACGCGATGCCAAAACGCACGCGCGTGGTGGCGATGTGGGACGAAGAAGAGGGTGAGGAGGAGGACGGAGACGGGGATGAAAATGAGAGCCGATAGTGAATGGCGTCCATCGGTTGAACTCCCTTCCACCCCATTTATTTAGGGTAGGAAGGGAGTGGGCCGAAGCCTGTTTGCCTTTGAAGCGGGCAGTGCGTCTACTACGATTTGCGGTATGGCGCTCCTGAACCCCCGGCGCGTTCTTCCTTGTGCCGGAAGTTGATGCGGGCCTTGGTCAGATCGTAGGGAGTCATTTCGATGGTGACTTTATCACCTTCGATAATACGAATTCGGTGCATGCGCATTTTGCCGGACAAATAAGCCATTACCTGCACGCCGTTTTCCAACAATACGCGAAAACGGGTCTGTGGCAGTACTTCACTAACGACACCATTCATTTCAATTACATCTTCCTTAGCCAAGTGTGGGCTCCTTATAGGTTCGAAATGTTAAATCGATTTTAAATTCGTGGCCGTGGTTCGCCCGTCGCGGCTTTGCTCCACATCAAACGAAACTTTCTGATTCTCCGTTAGCGCGGTAAGTCCGGCGCGTTCGACGGCGGAGATATGGACAAATACGTCCTTTGAACTGTTATCGGGTTGAATGAAGCCAAACCCCTTGGCTGGATTGAAAAACTTTACTGTACCGGTTGGCATATATCCTCCATTACGGCGTTGCCTCGCGCGAGATTGAGCGAGGCGTCGAATTACCTTAAGGGAGAGGACCGGAAGTGGCTCCAGGAAGGGACTGCGGACGGGCCAAAAGCGAACTCGACACTTGTATTATGGGGGAAAAGGGGGGAGAGGAGGAAGCAATTCGCGTGATTGCGACGGCGCTTGGACCAAGAAACAGTCGGAAATGAGGCGAATTCGAGCGCGCGATACGGATTTCGTGCTAGCGCGTGCTGGTAAACCAGGCGCCTGCATTGATCTCAAAACACGTTACATAGGAACATCCGTAAGCCAGACGCTTCGATTTCCGTCTACTGCATATTCTGAATTTTCCACTCTCCGCCTTCATTTGCGAAATACGCCGAACCCGTCTCATTGCCCCGTTTGCTCCTACGGGTGAACGTCGCTTCACGAATGCCGTCTTCGTCCGCCTTGAGGGAAAAATCCCCAAACGACTCAGCCATTTCCCGTAACTCGGTTGCCGAGAGCGCTGACCATTCAGGCCGGAGTTCTTCCTGCATGTCCGCCGTGAAGCAGGTCATGGCCACCTCCACATCGGCCTTTTTCAGCGATTCCAGTAGTAGCCCCCAAGCGCTTTCCGGGCTGGACAGGCGTGGGTCTGCTTGCATGCGCAGGGCGATTCCGCTTTGTGTGGCGAACCGGTTTCCCGCCTCGAATACGGGGGCGGGCCGGCCGGCTTTGCCTTGCGCCGCGCCGGGAATAAGGGCGGATAGAGCGTCCCGCGAAGATTCGCCGGCTGCCTTGGCGTCTTCCTCGTTCATGTAAACGATGGTCGCGAGTAGGAAGGCGGTTGCGTATCCGTTGGGATCGTTGGCCGCCAGGAAACGGAGCATGCCTTCGGCGCTGGGCATGAGTACAACAAGACGAAAGGTGTCGAGTAGCAACAGGTTCGAATGCGGCGCTTTCATCAGTGTTCGTTCGATGAGCGCGCGTTGGGCCGGGCGAAGGCCGGCGGCGGCGTCCGTGGTCGCGGCCAATTTGCTCGTCAAGGCGTCAATCGGGGGCAGGCTGTTCCGCATCGAGCGCGCTTCGCTGAGGTAGAAGGTTTGGAATACCGCAGGGCCGAGATCCTTGATCTCCGACTTGTAGAGGGGGCCGCTGAATGGCTTGCCTGTATTAAGGTAATTCAACTCCTCTGTCACCCACTTGCTGATCCATTGCATGAAAGCGGTGTCTACTTGGTTAGTGGGCGACGGAATCCTTCGCGCTTCGGTTAGCGCTCGCTGATAGTGTTCGATGGCCTTGGCGTTATTGCGCAGATCGAATCGAAAGGTATCGGCGATTGCAACTGCTGCTAGGGGCATGCCGAGCCGCTGGGCTTGGTCGTAAAGGAGGATCGCTGTATTCGGTTTACGAAGACGGTAACGGCCCATGTCCGCAAGCGCGATATATTCGTTCGCCAGTTCGTTACGCATCGTTGCGTCGCCATAGTTCTCAACTGCACGGCGTTTCAAATAGAGATATCGACGGTATTCAGCAAAGTACTTTTCCGGGGACGTTTTTAAAAACTTGAGGGCGATGGCGCGGATTGGGGAGAGAGCCTCAATCTTCCGCGCGAACTCGGCGGCGCGCTCTGCAGGGGCATCGTTCGTTGATTGGGCTATAGCAGTTGAGGTGAGGGATAAGTGGAGAAACAACGCGAGACCAATGTAACGAGCGAACGTGTGCGTCACCATGAGATTTTCCGTCGGAAAAGGATGGCGACATTATCCTAGGATAACGGTCGATTGGGCACGCAAAAGGTTTCGGAAAAAAAGAAGGCGCCGTTCCGCCGGTAAGGGCAGTCGGGCGCCGAGGGGGGCATCTACTAAATCGGTAATCGGTACGCTATTCAACTAAGCTGTATGGGTTCTTCTGATTTCGTTTTTTTGCGGCGGTTGTTTGTTCGCGCTATCCATGTTGTTATTCTGGCTTAACCAAAGCAGAAAGAATGTCGGTGGATTTCTGATTCTGCGTAGGACATTCGGACGATCTGCGTGGGAATTTTCCTACGTGCTGATTCGGGCCCCCTTTAAAGGTGAGGATCCCGCCATCTATTCTGGCAATTAGTTTCCCGGATAAACAAACTCGCGATCGTGCCCAATGCGGAAAAGCCGAATAGCAGCAGCAACGCCGCCTGATAATTTCCCTCCGAGTAGAAGCGCACGCCATCGCGTGTCGCGCCATCCCAGAAGAGGTCCATCACCCACCCCACCAGCGGTTGCATGATCGCCGCGCCGAGAAACATGCCGGTGTTCACCACGCTCGTCGCCATGCCTGACAGCGCAGGTGGATTGACTTCCTTCGCGCACGCCCACGAGAGCGTGAAACAGGCCGTGACCAGACCAACGAGGGCGAACAGGGGGTAGGTCGCTTCGAGAGGTAGATTCTTGCCAAAAATCCATATCAACCAACTCGACGAATACACAAAGGCGCCGCCCAGCAGCAGCGGCTTTCGTTTGCCCATATGATCCGACAGACGGCCAGTCAAGGCGCAGCCGATGGCGAAGCCGATGAAGTACAGGCTGATGTGATTCGATGCGGCTACCCGTGAAAAGCCTCTCGCCTGGGTGAGATAGGGAACCGCCCATAAGCCAGCGAATGAAAAGAACGCGCCAGCGACGCCGAAGTTGAAAAAGAATCCGGGCCACGTAGCTCGATTGCGCAGCACAGTTAGCAACCCCGCTACCCATGCCGCGCGATCGATCCCGCTTGACCGAGCTTGACCGCCTTCCGCTGACGCAGTGGGAGAATCCTTGACCAGGAACCAGCTCGCTATTCCGATCGTCAGCGATAACGCGCCGACCGTAATAAAAACGCTGCGCCAGCCAGCGGATTGCGCGGCCCACGCGAGCGGCGCGCCGGCTAATACCGACCCAATGTTGCCAAGAAACATCGCCATTCCGGTTAAGGTGGCGAAGCGAGATTCTTCGTACCACACGGCGATCAGCTTCAGCATGGCGATGAACGCCACCGACACACCCAGACCGACGAGCGCCCGGCCGAGAACCGCCATTTCGAATGTCGGGGCTAAGCCAAAAACCAGCGATCCGGCGCCCGCCATTAGGCCGCCGACAGTGAGAATCTTCCGCGGTCCGAGCGTATCGGCAAGCACGCCGGTTGGCGCCTGCATGATCGTGTAGATGTAAAAATAAGTCGCCGCCAATACCCCGAGTGATGTGGCGCTGGTGTGAAATGCGGCCGCGAGATCGCTCGCGATGGCGGCAGGGGCGACGCGGTGAAAGAACGACAGCAAGTAGGCAGCGATTGCGAGCAGAAGGGCGACTTTGCGAATTCGGATAAGGCGCGGCGTCAGGGTCACGATGAAGTCCTTCCTGCGGCGGAATGTGGCTTGTCTCGAATCTTACAGGAGGAGTTGAGTAAAACCTCTCAGTCGGCGTTGCGCCTGCGCTACTGTTTGCGTCCGCCATCTTTTTGAGTTGCTATTCCGAGTGATAGAGACTGTAGATGAATCTCTTGATGTCGTGCTACAACTTCAAGCGCGCCCGGTCAGACCTGTTTTCCGATTCGGTCGGTTCTTTGCGACAAGGGCGTGCGTAAGTTAGGGGGCAGGGAAGAAATATTCAAAAGCCGTCTGTTTGTTAACCAGTCAATTTTCCAATGCAAAAGGTTAAGGCCATGAATGATAAAGATAATGAGAAGGAACAAGAGAGAACCATTCCCGGTTTCGACGTGCAGGCGCGGGTGGTGACAAATTGGGGGGCGTGGGGGAAGGAGCAACAAGCACAGCAAGACTTTGAAAAACGACGAGAAGAATGGATGCGGCAGGAGGCTCTTCACGAAGCCGATATGACGAGCGAGGACCCGCAGGTCTCGGACGATGCGGTGAATGATGAGGACCGGCTCACAGTAATCGGGGCGGAGAGGCAATTGATAGCCAGGGAGATGGCGGAGAGGGGCCTCGAGCGTTTGGATAAATGGCGGGAGAAATGGAAGGCCGCGCACGAGGACTTAACCCTGGAGAAAAAACTGGCGCGCGCGCGCGAAGCACTGGAGCGTTCGCGTGACGATTTGACGAAACGCCAGAATGATACCAAGGCGTTGCGCAAAGATTTTTCCACGTTACAAGCCTTGCGGGAAACCGCCGAATATAACTTGTCTGGGTTCCTCGTCGGCGACCCTGAGCCATTCGATATCAGCCAATTGTCGATTCCTTTGCAGAAGGAGGTCGAGAACAGAATTGCGCAAAATCTATCTGCGGGCGGCGAAGTGAATTTCGAAGCTGCAGATCGTATGACGGCGGAGCTCATGGCGGTAGAGGCGGTGCGAGACCGGCTCGAACGTCAACTCCGGCAATCGGCTATTGGCGACGTGAAAACCGGGGAGTCATCCCAAATTCAGGCGCTTGAAAAAAAGATAGAAAAACAGGGCGATGAGTTATTGGCGCTGATGGAGGAGCGGATAACGCAATTAAAAGCGTCGCTGGAGACGTCAGCGCAGCCACAATCTTCTCGCGCAGGCGCCGAAGGCGATCCTTTGGAGAATGAGCTGAAACAGGCGGAAGAAGAGCGGCGAAATGAGGTAAGACGTCAGATTGAAGAGTTGTATGAAGCGAATAGAAATAATCGGGAAGCCCGGGAGGGAATCGAAGACGATCTGACGACGTCCAAAGACAAACTGAGGGAAATGAGCCGGGCGGTGGATCGCCTTCAACAAGAGAGGGCGACAGTAGAAGGGAGCGCGCCGGCGAGTTTATTTGAGGAGACTGAGCTCCTGAAAGAGCAGTTCGACGAGTGGAAGGAGGAGAGGACTGGGTTAATCGATCGAATTCAGGATTTGCAGGATATACAACAGCGCCGAAGCGAGAAAATTCAACGGTTGGATAGGCTGGCCAGACAGTGGATTCCATCGGAACAGCAGGAAGTGCTGGATCTGGCGGCGGGTGACGATGGTCAAGAGGAGGATGAGCTGGACGCTCAGCTGGAAGCGCGGGAGGCGAATGCATGGAATCTGCAGTTGCAAGAGCGAAAGTTGCAGTGGAGCTTGGCGGAGCTGAATAGCTGGGCGCTTGGCTCTCAGATGGATTCTGCGCGCCGGGATATGGTTACAAGCGATTCAACAGCGGGGTCGCAGCAGTGGTTACGGAAGTTCGAACAACTGTTGGATAAGTCGTTGGACGATATGCCGGTCGATAAGCTGCCGCAGCTAATGGAGTTGAAGGCGGATAGGGATGGCGTCAAAGAGGATGAAGAGCTTTTGTTGAATGAGCTTGGCGCGGCTCAGGAAGACGATTCTCCCGAGCCGTTGACATGGACGTTGCAAGATGAGCGTGATGAACCGGAACGGCTGGACGAGCTGGAGGAAGCCGCCGCGCGGTTGCTGGGCGAAGATGATGATTTCGTCAAGAATTTTCGCCGCCAACGTCAGGAATGGCGGGACGCTTTGAACAGAGGCGATCCGTCGGGACAGCCCTCCGAACCCTTTCTGTCTCCGGAACGGCTTCGCGATATGCGAGACGCCGTGCAGCAAACGGTTAGCAACGAGTTAAAACGGATTAAATCGGAAGAAAACCGCTTGAGGAATCGGGAGCATGGAAAAATATCATTTGAACGAGAAAACTTGATGGCTTGGTTTTCTCCACTCCGTCTGCGTTCTAGTCAACGAGAATGGGTGGCGTCCTTTGTGAGGAGCGCCGAAAAACAGCTACACCCACAAGATTTAACGGGCGCTGAAAAGGAAGCGGAGGTTTTGAAGATTGTTCACCGGGATGTGGGCAATAGCCGTGCGTGGATGAATAGATTGCACAAGGAGAAGCGGTTTCCCTTGCTCAATGAGTTCTGGACTCAAATAGGGAAAGAGTTGCCGAGCCTTTTTCAAGAGGTTCGGTTGGATCGGGAATTGAAGTCTCTGCAAGAGCGCAGACAAAATTTCCAGCCGGAAATCCGCGAAATGGAAAGGAACGCTCAACGCAGGCAGGGAAATTTGGGATTGGCTCTACGTGAGTTTGGGCGCGGACAAACGCCGGATGGGACGCCGCCGCTGACCTGGAGCCTAAAGGATGAAGTTACCGATCGTGAGCGGCTA
>DATLHW010000062.1:0-7576 GCA_035539675.1 Burkholderiales bacterium
CGAAGCCACAGGTATCGGCCTCGGCGCCACGGGGAATTCCACCGGAAATTTATACGAGACGACCAGCCAAGGCCTACACGCGATTGATGAAAAATGGGACCAGGAGGTCATGCGCAAGGCGGCTCAATCGCGCGGGGAAACCATTCGATTCATCGAGCATACCGTGGAACGATTAGGCATCGAGTGTAGGTTCCGCCGTTGTCCGCTAACGCTTTACGCGACAACCGCGGGCGAGCAAGAAACAGTGGCGAACGAATATCACGCCGCGACGCAAGCAGGACTCGCAGCGCGGATGGAGGACGAATTGCCCCTCCCGCTGGTTAGCGGGCAACCGCTCGTGCTGTACCACCAAGCACAGTTTCACCCGCTTGCTTATATTCGCCAAATGGCGCAACGCTCCGCTTCAACGAAATGCCAATACTTCGAATACTCCCCAGCCACAGCAATCGATGAGCGCAACGCAATTGTCCATACCGAGTACGGCAAGGTCACGGCCCAAGACTTAGTGATAGCGACTCATACACCCAAGGGGCTGTATTTGGTGCAGGCCGAGATGGAACCCTATCGTGAATATGGCATTGCGTGCCAGCTGAGCAATGAGGCCTATCCAGATGGGATTTTTTGGGGGCTTGGCGATTATCCGCACTCGCTCCGCAGCCTCCGACATGGCGACTTGCGCTACCTCATTCTTGTCGGCGAACGTCAAAAGACTGGGCAGCATAACGCCGTGGAGTGCCTCCGACGTTTGGAAGCTTTCGCTCGCAAGCATTTCGAGGTCACGTCCGTGGACTTTCACTGGTCTGCGCAAAACTATCGTTCTCCAGACTATCTACCTTACATTGGCCGCGTTTCCAGCGAAGGGGCTTATATCGCCACCGGTTTCGCCACGGATGGACTTACTTACGGAACACTCGCCGCACGGATTATTGCGGATGACATTCTCAAGCGAAAAAATCCTTGGGCCGAAATGTATAGTGCGAGCCGTTTGGCGCCGGTCCAAGCGGCGAGAGGTTTATGGATGGAAAGCATGAATGTCGCCAAAGCGTTGGTAAAGGACTATGTCATTGGACAACATGCAACGCAGCTATCGGCTCTCGCGCCCGGCGATGGAGGAATCGTAGAGGTAAATGGCGAAAAAATGGCCGCTTATCGCGATGAAAGAGGCGCGCTAATGCTGCTATCGCCCGTATGCACGCATATGAAATGCATGGTGCATTGGAACAACGCGGAAAAAAGTTGGGATTGCCCATGCCACGGCAGTCGCTTTGCGCCGGATGGGGAGGTTATAGAAGGGCCGGCTCTAACGCCCTTGCAACCCAAGCAGTTGCCGGATTGAAAAGGACGCAGATCACTGCTCTAAGAACTAGACATCCTAACCATCGCCGAAGCGCCATAAACCCGATCACGACCGCCATTTTTTGCGGTGGAAAGCGCGCTGTCGGCGAGGGAGAGCAATTCAGCAACCGGTTGGCCCGGCGCGGACTGCACGACACCCAGACTGATGGTGACCGGAATCTCAAGCTCATTAACGTGAACCGGCGACTCGGCCATCTTGATGCGCAAACGGTCTGCAACAACCACCGCATCCGGAAGCGCGATGCACGGTAATAATGCGGCGAATTCTTCTCCGCCGAGACGCCCCATCAGATCCATCTGACGCATTTCACGTCCAAGCCGCTCAACAACGCCCTGCAGGACGCGGTCGCCGACAATGCGGCCATGGCTGTCGTTGACTTCCTTGAAATGGTCGATATCGAGCATGACGACGCAGAAAGGCAATCCATCCCGGTCGGAGCGCACAACCTCCCGCTCCAAGGCTTCTTGAAAATGTCTGCGATTGGGCACGCCGGTTAATGGATCCGTCGTAGAAAAATGAGTCAATTGCCGGTTCGCCTCCGCCAGTTCGCTCGATCGATCACGAACTCTTTGCTCCAGGTGAGCGTTGGCTTGGCTAAGCTCCTCATAAAGGCGCACATTGCTGTAGCCCGTCGTCACTTTCGAGCAGAACAGCTCCACCAAGTCACGGCTGATATGGTTCAGGGGCTGACAATGAAGATAGGCGACCATCCCCTCGGAATGTCCTCGACCAAAATAAAGGGCCGTGTGGCGAGGGCCATAAAGGTTACCTCTTTGTTCGAAGGTAGCAAGAATCAGCGCCCGAACATCGGGCTCGAGATCCAATAGGGTCCAGTCCTGGCATTGCTCCATCCCGTCGGAATTGCTCGCCGCCAGAACCTGAATATTGTCGTAAAAATCAGCATCGACTTGCGGACGTTGCGCGCACAGAATTCCCTGTGCGCCAACACCGAAAAAAGCGCTTAGTTGCATAAGGAGGCGTGAGGCGAAACCCTGCAACGATTGCTCCTTAAATAACGAATTCGATATATCAATGATCCGCTGCAGGCCGTAACGATGCGCCTCAAGCGCGCGCAACTGGCCATAAGCCCGTAATGCCGTTACCGTTGACGTAAACAATTGCGTCCCGGTTAGTTCGGCTTTGGATTTGTAATCGTTAATGTCATATTTGAGGATGATCTCTTCTGCGAGCGCCTGATCCGCTTGCCCAGTGCGTAAGACAATGCGTACGTTGGCGTTCTTCAGCTCATCGCGGATGAATCGCACCAAACGCAGACCGGCGTCCTCGGTCTCCATGACCACGTCGAGCAGGACCACGGCGATATCGAATTCGGTCGTTAACATGACCCGCGCTTGGACGGCGCTATAGGCGCTCATGACATTGACGCCCCGCCCGTCAAACTGAAGATCCTTAAGCGCTCGCCGAGTCGCTATATGCACGTCATGATCATCATCGACCACCAGCACATTCCAATTAACGCTGGCCGCCGTGGGCTTACCGGCAGACAAATGGCTGTCAATCTTCAAGAATTGATCCAAATACTCCATGGCGGCGGCCCCTATTTGAATATTCAACTCCAGAATACAACGATTTTCTTCGTCACGACTTAATTATGCTCTTTATGACCGGCGAGAAACATCCAAGAAGGCGTCCGACTGACTACTAGGGCTGACAACTATTCACCCTGCTCCAATTGTCAGGGCCATTCTGCTTTACGCTGGTTGTGCTCCACATAAAATTAAAGCCAAGGTTGTCGTTCGAACCATTCGCGCAGGCGTAGAAAAAGAAGAAACCGCAGGAGTGAGCGCGCCTGTTGGTGACGTGCGCCGGATTGCTTGCCGTGACACACGCAGGCGGCGCCGCGCCAATTCTGAACCCATTGCTGGCCGGGTTGGAGAGGTTGCCCTGATCGTCGGTCGCCGTGACGGTCGCCGTATAATCGCCGTCCGCCAAGTTGTCGTATTGTTTTGCGAGATTTGGCCCGCCCGGCAAGGTATCGTCCTTCGGCGAAGGGCCGGATACCACGACACGATAGTTCGTGATAGCTCCGTTATCGGTTCCCGCGCAACTCAGCGCGACGCTCTTTCCGGAAACGGCCGGCGCGGTGCAGTTGACGACCGGAATGCCTGGAGACGGCTGCTGAACAAGCGGGTGATCCTTGAAGAACGTCCACGCCGCCTCGGCTGTTACCGGTCCGGAAGTCAGGAACCACGGACCACGTTTGGCGCCAAACCAGCCATGGCCACGATCGATATCGTTGGGAGCGGGTGTCTGCGGCAAGTACGTATTGGAGGAAAGCCGTGTCTCCAAGGTCTGCAAATTTTGATAACTCGCATCCAAATAGAGCGTTTCAATCAGGCTCGCGCCGTTCGCGCTGACACCGTATTTATTATGCGTCCACGGAATTCCTGCAGTCGTTCCTGACGCCGATGAAATGGGAGTGGCAATGTTCACCGCCCTACCCTCTTGCGCCATTAATCCGCCGAAATGCTCTACGATGGCTTGGCCGACTTTCAATGGGACCGTGCAATCCTTTCGATTGTGAACCACCATGACCGGAACCTGCCGCAACACGCTTTTCGACATTTCGGCGCGCATGTCGCCGATCACGCTTGCCGTGGGTCGAATGCTGCCCAGGTTATTGTTGAGTACGGAATCGCAGCCCATCTGCCCCGTGTAAACCGCGCTGGTTTCCGCGTAGCCTATGCCGTCCAGGATTGCGCCAGAGGCGAACTTATCAGGGTAAGCAACGAGCGCCGCCGTCGCCATCCCACCGCCGGATGAAAGGCCGATAACATGAACGCGATTGGCGTCGATATTGAAGCTGCCGGCCAAGTGACCAATCAGACGCGCAATGTCGCCTACCTCGCCATTACCGCGATGTATTTCATCGGCGAACCAGAAGCCCCAACAACGCGGATTACGTCCCCCCTCGTCATTGGTCTCGCCCGATTGATCGCTCTTCGCGATATACGGGTAAGCGACGATAAAGCCCTCTCGCTCCGCCACTTCCTCAAGACGGGACTTGTCAGCAACCATCCGGTCTGTCTGATGACAACCATGCAGGGCGATTACCAGCGGCGTGGGATTCTGGGGATTGTATTGAGAAGGCGTATAAAGCGCGTATCGTCGGTTGTCCGACTTGGAGATGGTCGGATCACGGGGCAGCAACTGATCGTAGACAAAGCCCGCCCAACTCGGCGTGGGCAATGCAAGAACAATCAATAGGGAGAGGACAAACAGCCGGGTCGATCCGCGAAGCTTGGCTAGCATGTAAACCTCCTGGGTTTAGAGCGGCTCGTTGCGGCCTATCCTTTGATATAGCTAGTTGGAGATCAACCTGCAAGTCGGAAAGACCGATCGGGCTAGCGGCAGAAAACGCCAATCAAATATAGGAGGGTGTCGCAAAACACTATGCGAGCCATCCGCCGCCTTTTACGACACCACCTTTAGTATCGGAGTCTACGCCTGCTTACTACTCGCTTTGCGTTTCGGCGCCAACATTGTCTGACGGCAAGTACTGGCGTTGCACCAGCACGCATAAGCTCGCTTCAACGTGGGCGTGTATCGTTCATCGATAATCAACCCATAGTCGTAATTGAGTTCCTCGCCCCGACGGATGTCACGCAAGGCATAAATGAAAACCCGTCCGTCTTCTTCAATCGCCTCGCAGTTCGGATCGCAAGCGTGATTTATCCAACGGGCCGGGCCACCACCCACGCCGCCATCTATAACGCGGCCATTGTCCAGGCTGAAGAAGAACGTATGGTAAGGATTATCCGGATCGTGAGGATCGCGCCTTCCTGCCTCCTTCCACGTAATACGCTCACCTTTGTATTCCACGATTTTCGCGCCTGCCAGAATTTTTCTTCTGGCGAAGACGCCTTTGCCGTGAACTTTTGAATCTCTGACAACGTAAGGAACAGTACGAGAAACGCTGGATGATTTCGAGGTTGTGGAACGAGCCATGTGAGTGAAGTAAAAGTCGAGACCGAGAGGTAGGCGAGAATACTACGCACGCCATTCCGCAACAAGCCGAGAAGCGCTATCCCCCCGGCGGCACGACTCCTACTATACCCAGCAACGCCCCACCCGCCAGCAGCCAAAGCGGATTAAGACGAGTCTTCAACATCAGGGCGACTGTCGCTGCGGTCACCCCGTAAGAAGCCCAAGTATGACCTGCTGTGCGAGCCAGCAAAAAGCCGCCGGCCAAAACAATGCCGATGGTGATGGGCCCCAGACCATTTTGAATAATGGCGCGCACGGGAGAATGTTGAAAGCGATGGGCGAGTCGCCCGACAAAAAAAGCCAATATCGAAGAGGGACCGCACATGGCGGCGGTGGCGGCCAATGCGCCCGGTATCCCGGCCACCTTCCAACCGACCAAACTGACAATAAGCATATTCGGTCCCGGGGCCGCCTGCGCGATGGCGAACAATGCGACGAAATCAGCGCCGGTCATCCACCCCCTCACCTCCACGACCTGACGATGCATCTCCGGAATGACCGCATTGGCGCCCCCAACCGCCACTAGCGATAACATCAGAAACTGTAAAACAAGCTGCGGAATCGCGTCGCTCTGACTCATGAGCGCGTCTTCCAAGCCATGAAGAGCCCAATCGGCGCGAGTCCCAACATCACCGGAACCAGCGGAAGACGGAATATGCCGATGCCGACGAACGCGGCGGCGCCAAGCGCGATCGTCCAAAATCTTTTTGACTGGGCCGCCGCCATTTTGAAACCCATCGCAATAATCAAACCGGACGCAGCCGCCGCCACTCCGCCAATGGCCCGACGCACCATCTCTATCTGACCATACTGTTCATAAAGCACTCCCAAACCCAGCACGATCACGAACGGCGCCAGCATCAACCCGCTGAATGCGAGCAACGCGCCAACTACGCCATGGAAACGGGAGCCAATGATGACAGACATGTTAACGATGTTAGGCCCTGGCAATATTTGCCCCATGGCCAGCGCTTCCGTGAACTCCTGCTCCGTGAGCCATCCTTTTTTCTCGACAAGCATACGATGCGCCCAGGGCAACACGCCGCCAAAACCCGAAAGACCAACGCCGAGGAATCCCAGGAAAAGCTCACGGCGGGTTATGACTTTTTTTGATTGCGAAACAACTTCGTCCATTTTTATTTCCAATGCATCCCCTCGGGCTTTTTAGTATGGCTAAGGAAGCTTATCAATCACGTAAGAAACCGCACAAGAGTAATTAGCGCAGACGCGCCCAACGACGGCCAAATCGAGGAAGCCATTTTACGTAAGCCCTATGCTAAGATTTTAGCCGTGCCCTCTACCGCCAACATCCCGCCTCTTCTCCTTCCCCTCATCGCAATTAATTTATTTGGACATATCGCACTGTCCGGCGGCCGCGTAACCACATCGCTCTACGCCTTGGAAGCCGGCTCTCCCGAGGTTCTTGTTGGCGTCCTTATAGGGTTGTATGGGTTCCTGCCCATGATTCTGTCGCTGACAGTAGGCCGTTGGATCGATCATCGCGGACCTTTCATTCCCATGCGAATCGGGATGGTTTCGGTCATTGTCGGCATTAGCCTGCCGGTGTTCATTCCCCATGTCGCAACGTTGTTCGCAACTGCGGTGCTGTGCGGGACCGGCTTCATGATGGTTTCACTATCGGCGCAGTATTCTGTCAGTCACCTCGATCGCGAACCGACGGCAAACCGGGTCGCCCACTTCGGCTGGCTTGCGCTCGGACATTCCGCGTCAGGAGTGCTAGGCCCCACCATTGTGGGCATCACTATTGATCATATCGGCTACAAAGCCGCGTTCGCCGTGCTTGTTGCAAGCGCGGGGATTGCGCTGCTCATCATTGTGATGCACCGGTCAGGGCTAGCCACGCTTCGGGCTCAACACCAGCACACGGCGCATCGTAATATTCGGACGCTAGTTGCGGATCCTTCCATCCGTCGCATCTATATCGTGGGCGTCCTGGTTGCAATCGCTTGGGATTTGTTCACGTTTCTAATGCCGATCCTTGGCCATCGCCAGCAATTCTCCGCCTCAACGATTGGCGCCATATTATCGGCGTTCGCGGCGGGCTCGTTCGTGATACGCCTTGTCACCTCTCGCCTGTCGATGCGGTTCACTGAATGGCAAATTTTAAGAGCCGCCATTGTGGTAATCGTTATGGTGTACGTGGCGTTTCCCCTCACCACTTCCGCGCCGCTCCTTTTCGCCCTTTCCTTC
>DATLHW010000063.1:0-6692 GCA_035539675.1 Burkholderiales bacterium
CGCCGACCCACGCGCCGTTCGATAAGACAAAGCGATAGACGCGGCCGTCAGGGCGGGCGGTCTCGGCCGATAAACCATCGGCGGCGAGCGTCACGGCGCGCTGGTAGTGGTGACGCCATTGGGCGCCGATTGGCGCAGGAGCGGGGTCGGCGGCGCTGTTGTAATGGCGAATGAAGACCAGCGGAAAAGGCCCCTGTCCCTGGTAATCCATCGCGCGTTCGTATTTGTTGCCGGTCGCGCTGTTGATCGGGTTGCCGACGATGATCGGCGGGGCTTTCGCACAGTCGTCGCAGGGACCGAGGTTCTTTTTCGGCTGCGGCGCGGCGCAGGTTCCGTCGGCGAGCGTCGGGAAGGGGCCGCAGCTGTAGGTTGCGTTGAGGTAATTCAGCGATCCGTACTGCGCGCAGGCTGTGCCGTTGTAGATCATGTAGTCGCAACGCCACGTGTCGCCGCCTGGCGGCGGCGCGGTCACGACGGGATAACCTGGCGCCATGTACGAGGACGGGCAGGCGGCGTACAGCCCTTGCAGCACGGCGGTGGAGCAGCTCGTCGTGTACATGGTCTGGCCCGTGGACAGGCTGACGCTGTAGTAAAGTTGCTTAGGTTCGCCGGCGTGGGCGATCAAGGCGAAGAGGGCGAGCAGTGCGCCGACGAGCGCGTGCGTAAGGCGAAGGACTGGCATTTTTATTTTTCCCCGAAACGTTTTGTTTGGCGCCGCCGGCGCGATTGAGGCGCGGCGGTTTTAAAGCTTTTGGATTGCTTGTCGCCCAGGGACTCTAAACGAGATCAGGAAAAAATCGCAACTTCTAAATTCCCGATTGACAACGCTTGAAACGAAGATTTTCTCTATGAAAAGCGCCTCAAAAAACTACACACAACATATCAGAAGCACATTCGAATGAGCCAATCGCCTTAATTGATCCCTTGCTTGAACTGATGCCCTCGATAACTAAAGATCAAACCATCCGGCCTGATCTCCAAAAGCTTCAACCCAGGACTCAACTCATCGCCTTCGCGTAATGGTTTGTTATTGACGCTTACCAAACGTCGTGAGGGTTTGTCGGAGTACATGTGCATGGCGACGGCCAGCTTGGGGATTTCCGTTTGAATCGCGAGTGGCAGCTCCATCAATCGAGGAGGCTGATTGGCTGTGTTTTGAATCGGCGCCGGTTGTGGCGCGGAAGGAGTCAGAGGTGTCGAAGCTGCTGTCGTGGTGGGCGTTAATCGTACTGCCGACGCCGTCACGTTTTTGGCTACCTCTTTCTTTACGGGAACATCGATCGGTGGCGCGTTTACGGGCGGAAGGGAGGGTTTCGGCGCGGCGTCGGCGACTGTTGGTATTGTCGGCGTTGGCGCACGATTGTCTTGCGTCGACGAAACAGGCGCTGGCGATGCGGGTTGCGTTTGCAGCGAAGAGGGTGTTGCCTTCTCCGGGCGACGGCTGGACCAATCTCTCTGCAACAAATAGAAAAGAAGAGCCCCATTGATAGTTATCGCGACGATCGCTATCCAAGGCCAGATGCGTTTGCGAGCCGTTTGCTGTGCTGTGGCTTGCACGTCGAATAGCGTCGGCGCTTTGCCTTGGCTCCGTATCTGCTCAGCTTTTTTCAACGCATCGAGAATGTAGGACATATATCTCTATTTAAGAATCGTGGGGGTGTTTCCATCGTTGCGCGCCGCCAAGCGTATTAATGTCCAAGGTCCCGCCTCGCCATCGGCGTACAGACCTTCGCTCTTTTGAAAATCTTTTACGTGTTCCGCTAATTTTGTGTCGAAGTAGAGCGGGTCTTTGCCGTCCGTGTTGTATCCGTTCGCCTTGGCCAATTGCTCTCGCAGCCATGCGACCGATCGTCCTCGAACGCCGACTTTTAGCCTTTCTTTATAGTCTGGCGGAGCTCGCCATAGAAAAGTGAAGGAGCCTTTCCATTTTTCTTTTAGCTCGCTTAAACGAGTCTCCTTTACTTCGCCATCGCCTATGGCGAGCATGGCCGTGTTCTGTTTTAGCGAGGTCAATGCGGCGAAAAATTTGCCGTGGTTTTTGTCTTCAATTTCCAGTACGGCGGGAAGGTTTAGGCGTCGCAAGTCGCCAAGGCTGCCGCGTTCCGACAAACAGTTCAGTCCCTGATTCGCCGCTTGTTCGCAAAGTGGTTGTTTGGTGTCTCGGTGAATCTTCAAGTCCCACAGGGCGAATATATTGGCCATCGCCATGGATTCGCTTTCGCTTCTTGCGGCGCCTTCCGGCCATGTTAAAGCGTCGGTGTCGGGGAGTGTCGTCTCACTTGCGGATGTCACGATCGGCGCCGGCGCGGATACTGTTTTCTTAATCGGGGTCGCGATCGGCGGTAATGGTTGAGCGCCGTTATGGTAAAAGGCAAGCGCAAGGATAGCGCTGCCGCCCAACGCGCCCACTAAGCCCCAATGGGCGAGTCGAGTCGACCTTTTGCGTTTAACTTTTCCACCTAGCGCTTCGCGAGCCGCTTTCGAGAGTACGCCATGATCGACATGTTCCTTACCTTGCACATAGCACCCAAGCAGCGCCCGATCGCATAACAAGTTGATGACTCTCGGCACGCCATTGGTTAAACGATAAATGCGCCGAAGAATACCAGGGGGAAATAACTGGCGACCGCTTCCCGCGACCGTTAGTCGATGACTGACGTAGGCCGCTACTTCCGCTTTCGACAGCGGGGATAAGTGGTAACGGGCGACAATGCGTTGCGCCATCTGACGCAGTTCGCGTCCCGCCAGTATTTCCTGTAGTTCGGGTTGTCCTAGCAGGATTATCTGTAGCAGCTTGCGTTCGTTGGTTTCCAGGTTGGTCAATAACCGTAGTTGTTCCAGAACTTCAGGCGACAGGTTTTGCGCTTCATCGATGATGAGCAGCGCCTTTCGTCCGTTCGCATGGCCATGAAGAAGATAGGCGTTGATATGGTCGACCAGCCGCTTGTTGCTGCGCTCCGCCCCCTGATGATGGATGCCGAATTCTTCGCAGATCGTGGCGAGCAACTCTTGCACCGTCAGCTTGGGGTTGTAGATGAAGGCGACGTCGCAGTTTTGCGGCAGTTGCTCCAGCAGGCAGCGGCAAACCGTCGTTTTGCCGGCGCCGACATCACCGGTGAGGAGCACGAAACCGCCGTCGCTCTCCACGCCATACAGCAAATGGGCAAGCGCTTCCCGGTGACCGCTACTCATATATAAGTAGCGGGGGTCGGGAACAATCGAGAAAGGCGATTCGCTGAAGGCGAAGTAATCGTTGTACATCGGGATGGGCCGAAAGGAAGAGGGGCATTATATCGGGACGTCGCGGCAGTCTACAGCACCCCCACTTCGAATGGTCCATCATGAGGCATCGAACAGTGAGCACCGTAAGGGTGCGCAACCTGTATTGTCACGCACTATTTTGTTGCGCTCGGTGAGATGGGTTTAAGCAAATTCCCTAAAAGTCCTTCGTGGTGCGCACACTTGTATACAAGGCACGGTATGTGCTCAGGGATTTATCCGTCCAGCAGATGTGAATCGTCAAGGAGATGATTCCGTACCTTCTTGCGGATATGCGCCGGTTTTCTCTGATCGTTATGAAAGGGGTATTTCATGAAACGTAGGTCGTTTCTTAAACAACTAAGTCTTCTCGTATCTTTGGCGGTAGGCGGAATGGCGGGCATGCAGCAAGCGGTTGCCGCCGACACCATCAAGGTCGGTATTCTTCATTCGTTGTCCGGCACGATGGCTATTAGCGAGACCGTTCTCAAGGACGTGGCGCTGATGACGATCGATGAGATCAACGCCAAGGGTGGTGTGCTCGGTAAGAAGCTTGAGCCTGTTGTGGTTGATCCCGCTTCCAACTGGCCACTCTTCGCAGAGAAATCCCGTCAACTGCTTACCCAAGATAAGGTCGCTGCTGTTTTTGGCTGCTGGACTTCGGTATCGCGTAAATCCGTCTTGCCTGTGTTCGAGGAATTGAACGGTCTGCTGTTCTACCCCGTGCAGTATGAAGGCGAAGAGCTCTCCAAGAACGTGTTCTATACCGGTGCAGCGCCTAACCAGCAAGCTATTCCGGCTGTTGAGTATTTGATGAGCAAAGATGGCGGCGGCGCGAAGCGTTTCGTGTTGTTGGGTACGGACTATGTTTATCCGCGCACCACCAATAAGATTCTGCGCGCTTTCTTGAAGTCCAAAGGCGTAGCCGAGAAAGACATCGACGAGAAGTACACACCGTTCGGTCATAGCGATTACCAAACCATCGTTGCCGATATCAAGAAGTTCTCCGCTGGTGGTAAAACCGCTGTGATCTCCACGATCAATGGCGATTCCAACGTGCCTTTCTATAAGGAACTCGGTAATCAGGGCCTGAAAGCGACCGATGTGCCAGTCGTGGCGTTCTCTGTTGGTGAAGAGGAACTGCGTGGTGTGGATACGAAGCCACTGGTTGGTCACTTGGCCGCATGGAACTACTTCATGTCGCTGAAGAATCCGGCTAACGAGGACTTCAAAAAGAAATGGGCAGCATACGCCAAAGCCAAGAAGCTTCCTGGCGCTGACAAGCCACTGACCAACGACCCGATGGAAGCCACGTATATCGGCATTCATATGTGGAAGCAGGCCGTGGAAAAAGCCAAGACAACCGATGTCAACAAGGTAATCGCCGCCGTGGGTGGTCAGACCTTCAAGGCGCCTTCTGGTTTCGTGGCCAAGATGGACGAAAAGAACCATCACCTGCATAAGCCAGTGTTCATCGGCGAAGTGCAAGCTAATGGTCAATTCAGCGTCGTATGGAAAACGCCTGGCCCAGTCCGCGCCAATCCATGGAGCCCCTTCATTGAAGGCAACGACAAGAAAAAGGATGAGCCAGAGAAAGTGGCTAGCACTGTTAAGTAATACGTGAGTTCACGATAAATCGGGTAAAGGAAACGTAGTAAGCGCGTCGATAACATCACCCTGGATAGTAGCTCCTCCCTTTAAAGCTTGGTATTTACAAGCCTGTTATAAGCCCCTCTCCCTTGAGGGGAGAGGGGTTGGGGAGAGGGTGATGCCCAAATTGACGCCGCTTTCACCCTCCCTTGCAGGGCGCGTTTGCGTTTACACACGCAAACCGTTTCGCAGGCGGGAAACATGTTTCCCGAAACCCCTGCTACGCCCCCGGCCTTCTCCCCTCAAGGGAGAGGGGGTATTCGTGGCGACTCGCAGAATTGTTTGACACCTTTGCCTTCAGTGAAAGGTTGGGAGGGGGATGGAGCGCCGGATATCAGTCCCGAGCTACATCCTCCGCCCTCTCCTTGAAGGGGAGGGCGGTTATCGTGCATATAACTGATAAGCGGTGAATTTGCCCCGCCATACTATTCATGAGTATTCGCCTCGCATTCCTCAGTTTGCTCGCCTTTGCCTTGCTCATGAATATGAGAGCCGCAAGCGCTGTCACGCCTGATCAATTGCAAATGATCGCCGCAGGCGAGAACGAACAAAAGGTCGAGGCTATCAACGCCCTCGTCGCCGCTGGCGACAACAGCGCGCTTCCGCTGCTGCAAGCATTCTCCGACGGGCAACTGCAAAGCGCCAACGGTAAGGCGTTCATCGTAAAAGACAGCATCGTCATTGACGCCGCCACCGGCAAGACCATCACTCCAGCGCCCGATGGTCTGGAAGACATCATGGTCAACAATCGGATACGTCGAACGCTCGATAGCGCCATCGCCGCACTCAAGCTGACGTCGAAAGACCGCGATACGCGAATCGCGGCGATGAGCGAGTTGGAAAAAACCGCTGATGAAGAAATGTTGCCGCTGATCACACGAGCACTGGCGAGCGAGACGGACGAAGAACTTAAAAGCCAATTGACGCTGGTTCACGCCTCTCTTCAACTCAAGAGCAAAGATGCGCCGACCCGGCTCGCCGCCGTGAAGGCGTTGGCGGATAGCAAAAACCCGAACACTAGAACGTTGCTTCTTGGTGTGCTGGAGAAGAACAGCGATGCATTCGTGGAGCCGGAGTCGAATATCCGTTCCGAAGCGCGTCTGTCGCTGAAGAAGGTGGAATCACGCCTGGAAATGGGCGAGCGCGTGGGGCAACTGTTCACCGGCTTGAGCTTGGGCAGCATTTTGCTGTTGGCCGCACTGGGGCTCGCGATTACCTACGGTCTCATGGGCGTCATTAACATGGCGCACGGCGAATTGATCATGGTGGGCGCTTACGCGACCTATGTCGTGCAAAACGTGTTTCGCGCCTATGCGCCGGAATGGTTCGACTGGTATTTGGCGCTCGCTGTCCCCATCGCCTTCTTTGCAGCTGCGCTTGTTGGCGCGGTGCTGGAGCGTACGGTGATTCGCTTCCTTTACGGCAGACCATTGGAGACACTGCTTGCGACGTGGGGAATCAGCCTGATTCTTGTACAGGCGGTGAGAACGTTCTTCGGCGCGCAGAACGTCGCAGTGGAGAACCCGGTGTGGATGTCTGGCGGCGTGCAGCTTCTCAGTAACGTGGTGCTGCCTTACAACCGGATCGTCATCATTGGTTTCGCTGTGTTCGTTCTTGTTTCGATCTGGCTGCTCCTTTCGCGTACTCGACTGGGTCTGTTCGTGCGTAGCGTTACGCAGAATCGTGCGATGGCGAGTTGTGTCGGCGTGCCGACCGCGCGCGTGGATACGATGGCTTTTGCACTGGGCTCTGGCATCGCCGGATTGGCTGGTTGCGCTTTATCG
>DATLHW010000064.1:0-20949 GCA_035539675.1 Burkholderiales bacterium
CTTGGAATATCTTGAGCATTGTATTGAGCGTGACGTTGGGGTCCAGGCGTTCGAACGCGCTCATGACGGATAAGGAATCGACAAGCAAGACAAGACTGTGCGTATCGCCGAAGTCGTTGTCGTTGAAATTTTCGACCAGCATCTTCGTTTCCCAAAATGGGGGCAACACCCTAAGCGACGCGCCAAGACTTTTTAGAATGACGTTCCCTCGCTTGAGCGGCTGGTCCTCTATGTAGACTGGCGTGGGGGCGCCGTAATGCAGTTGGGAGTTGGCGACCGCACTGGGGGGGATTTGGCCGTAGATATCATAAAATCTCGGAAGGAGCTCCGCCGCGACGTTACGGGTATTAGCCAGGGTGTTGCGAAGGCCTGATGTGCTGTCGAACGGCGAGAGAAGCGACAGGGCCTCCGTGTCGCGTTGCGCGAGTAGTACGGCCATTTGGTAGTCGAGCTTTGTGGCTTCAACGTCATTGGCGGGAATGTCTGCGGGCGTTGCTCCGTTGTTTTGCATCGGCTCCAGGCGGGCGATTTCGTTCATCACCGTCTTGATGCGGTTTAGCGCGTTGACGAATAACGCTTGCTCGCTTTCGTTGCCAACGAGCAGCAGTTTGGCGTTCTCAAGATCTAATATGCTCGGCGCAATTCCACCCGCAAACTTCACGCGAAGCTCTGCATAGAGCTTGTTCGCGATAGAGCTATTAAATATGATTTGCTGCCCATCAAGGTTTTTACGCTGACGATCGAAGTTTTCTATCAGCGTGGTCAAGGGCTGATTTCCTCCCGTTGTGACCTTGCCAACGCCAGCGCCATTGAACGTGTACGTCCCAAGCACTCGATCCAGGTCGTCTTCTTCCTTGCGTAGCAGGTTGAACGCTGTCGCAAGATGGGCGCCAAGCGAATAGCCGGTGACGCTGAACTCTTTGCCTTTTAGCAGGTTCTCATCGGAGTTCAGCTCGTCGTACCATTTTTCCATGTCCGCGATTTGTCCGAACGCCCAACCGAATTCGGAGAGCTCCAAGGCGTTCGTGGCTTGGTTGTCGCGAGCGGCGTCGTCGATGAATTCGGTTGAACGGAAGGATAGGACGAACTCGCCTTCAGTGATGCCCAATTCTGGACGACTGACCTTGGCTTTGAAAAGGGTTCCGCTGAAGCCGGTAGCGGTGTTGGATTTGTGTTGGAGGACTTCCCAGGTGTCTGCGAAATCAGCGGCAAGAACATCTGGAAATTTGCTCGCCCGGGTATTTCCGAGTGTAAGGCTGTCGTTGGTTAAGCTATCACTATTCTTAACAGTTCCAGGATTATCAGTAATGGGGTTTATCCCAAACAGCGATTCAGCTGCCATTTGGAGGTTTGCGTATTTAAAAAGATCTGTAATTGTATAAGTCGTCATTATTGTTATATCCGTTTAGGTTTGAGTACTTTTTCTACAAATGCAAGTGTTGTTGGATGAGTTACAGGGCACCGCTGTCCATAGTGCTGCGCCCAGGACCATGGTGATCTAGCGCCGCCTCTATTGCCTTGCCCGGGATCAATAAGAAAACCGATTCGCTCTGCAATGACTTCGTTGGTTTCAAGGTCGACGATTTTTATCGATCCACCTGCTATCCAAAATGTACGATCCTCCTGAGTTGAAATGTCTGCCCATGTGACGCCATATCTTGGATTATCTTTTTGCGAAACCGGCGACCGAAGCAGTTCGGATTCAAATGCATCTTCAATGAATTTATCTCCATAACGTTTACGTAGATTGAATAGATTGCGTGTGTAGCGGTAATTAATACCATCACGCTCGTCTAATGTATCGACATATCTATATGGACCCGCACCTGCTAAGTATCTTTCTAGTGCTCCCTCAGAATTTTGAGGCCATAGGAACGATGAAATATACGTGTCGGGGTGGGGTCTTTTTTGCGCTAAGTTTTCACGGAAAATTCCAGGCTCCCCAACACCGTTCCCATCTGTTGAGAAAAGATCATCAGGATAAAACTGATCTTCAGACCAACCTTGCTTTTTAGGTGGTCTTAGTTTCATCAGATATATTCCTTCCACCTCATCGATAGTCTTATAAATCTTTTCCCCGGCACTTTTACATCGCATCTCAAAATGCACCCAAGCGGCTTTACGCGCATCGGTGGCTTTCTTGTTTTCCAGCGCGGCAGTTATCGGCAGATAGCCGAACAATGCGACGATTGCCGCAACGCTAATTACTTTTCCAGCCATCGGTTTGATCTTTGTTATGGCTAATGCGAGAGCGCCGATGGCAAGTAACCAGTAAAGTCCTCCTACCCATCGTAATGCATCGCCAACCCAAGTCATCTCAATCATCGAATGCTCCTGGTGTGAGTGAATCGTTGATAGTTAATCTTGATTGAATATAAATGTAACCAACAGTGCTTGTCTGTGTTAACAAACGTTCCAACGTCGGTTCCATTGAATGAATGTGTTTGTGCGGATCAAACCTGCATAGCAGCTTCTGCCGCCATTTGCAGGTTAGCGAATTTGAGATAATCGTTAATTGAAAGCGTAGTCATTATTTATTTTCCGTTATTGGTTTTAAGATTTGATCGACAAAAAAGCGAGTTTTAGCGCCAGACAGACCCTCGGTTCGGGGGCACACACGACTCAGAAGCCACGGCGAGCGTTGATTGGTATTACCTAAACCTAAGTCCACTGCGTACCGCGTCAATTCCCCCATTACCTCGTTAGCTTCTAAATCGATTACTTTTACGATGCTGCCTGCAACCCAAAGCTTCCTGTCTTCTGGATCAACGATATCTTCAAACGTGACGCCATAGCGAGGAGGCGGCATATTCGTGGGGGTGCGGCGAAATTCGTAATCACCCCAATTTGTACTATCGGGACGACGCTTAAAGGGTAATGTGTAGCGATAACGGACGCCGTCGCTATCATCCACGACATCCACATATCTATACCCAGGGCGAGGCGAAAGGATGTTAGAAACATAGCCCCGTTTATCTGGAATTTTCGGGTCGCGATTTTCGTACATCATGAACGACTTGATGTATTGGTCCCCCGTCATCTCTGAAGCAAATGCAGCGCCCGGCCACATGGGATCAGATAAATTACGTTCTTCGCGTATTGGTCTTACCTTTAACAATAAGATTCCCTCGACACCCTCCGTAGTCCGATAAATTTTCTCCCCCGCGCTTTTGCACCGCATGTCAAAACGCGCCCAAGCCGCTTTGTGCACATCGGCGATCTTCTTGTTCTTCAAGGCGGCGGTCACCGGAAGATAGCCAAATATCGCCAAGACAACCGTAGCGCCGATTATTTTTCCGGCAATTGGCTTGATCTTCGTCGCCGCCAGCGCCAACGCGCCGATGGCGAGCAACCAGTAAATCCACCCGGCCCATCGCAACGCTTCGCCAACCCACGTCAGTTCAATCATTGAATGTTTCTTGTGTGAATCGTCGTCATGTTATCCGCGTCAAAGGCGCCGCTGTGAGTTCCTTTTGCACTGTTTCTTTGCATGAGGCTTGAAACCCGACGTGCTTGCGTATTGTGCTTCCCATCATCTTGTATTGTCTCGCCTTCCCACGGCTCTATTGCGACCCAGTTCGTCGTCGAATATTCCTCCGCCAGCAGACGGACGGCGACGTCCATCGCTTCGTCCGCGCCGTGGGCGATGATCTCCTTGATCAGGACGCTGTCGATCGAGTGCGGTTGGACGCGTTCCAGCAGTTTGACGCGAAATTGCGGTTGCATTGATTTCTCCTTATTGGCGTTGTTGGAATTATTCGTTGTGCCGCTTACGCGCCGATTTCGGCGTCGGCCGTCGTTTGCGAACGGCTCGGTGTGGTCGCCGATTGTCCCAGGTTGACGACGCGATCGATCGACAACCCCTTCGGCATTTGATGCGTGATGAACAGCATCGTCGCCTTGCCCTTCAGCGCGTTGACCGTCTTGGCGAACTGCGCCGCCGTCTCGCCGTCGAGGTTCGACGTCGCTTCGTCGAAGATCAAAATCTTCGGCCGCTTCAGCAGTGCCCGCGCGATCGCCAGTCGTTGCTTTTGCCCGCCCGACAAGCCGACGCCGCGCTCACCGATTTCCGTTTGGTAACCGTTCGGCAGCTGCTCAATGACCGCATGCACTTCCGCCATTTTGCACGCGTCGATGACGTGCTCGAACGGCGCATCCGGATTGGCGAGCAGCAGGTTGTCGTGGATCGTGCCTGCGAACAGCACCGTCTCCTGCGGCACGACGCCGAAGCAGCTTCTGAGTTCGTTGGCGGCGAGGTGGCGGATGTCGCGGCCGTCGAGCGTGATCTGGCCGTCGCTCGGTTGGCGGAAGCCTTGCAGCAGCTTCGCCAACGTCGACTTGCCGCAGCCGCTCGGCCCCATGACGGCGATCGCCTCGCCCGGCTGGATCGTCAGGTTGAGGTTCTCGTACAGATACGGCAACTGCTCGTCGTAGCGGAAGGCTACGTTCTGAATGCGGATTTCGCCGCGCCCGCCGTTCTCGCGCGCCGGAACGACCGAATACGGCTCCGTCGGCGCGTTCATGACGTCGGCGAGCCGCGCCACGGCAATGTCGGCTTGCTGAAATTGTTGCCACAGGCCAACCAGCCGCAACAGCGGCTGCGACAGCTTGCCGGCGAACATCTGGAAAGCGACCAGCATGCCGATGGTGAAGTCGGTGTTGTTCATCACCGTCCATGCGCCGACGCAGAGGATGGCTAGCGTCATCAACTGCTCCAGGCCGTTGGCGGCGACGTTGTAGCTGTTGCCCAATTGTTTGGCGGCGAAGCCAGCCTTCAGGTATTGCGCCATGTAGTCGCCGAAACGACCGCGCAGTTGCGGCTCCATTTGCAACGATTTGACGGTCTCCATGCCAGCGACGTATTCAGTCAAGAAGGCTTGGTTTCTCGCGCCGAGTAGGAACTGCTGGTTCAGCTTGTCGCGAAACAACGGTGCGATCAGCAGGCTCAGGACGACGATGACGCCAAGCAGCGCTAGCGAAATCAGCGTCAGCGTGACGCTGTAATAAAACATCACGCCGAGGAAGATCAGCAGGAACGGCAGGTCGAGGATCAGCGTGACGGCGGCGCTGGAGACGAATTCGCGAATGGTCTCGACGCCGTGCAGCCGGGCGACGACAACGCCGGTGGGCCGGCTTTCGTAATAGCGGGCTGGCAGCTGGATTAAATGTTCGAAGACTTGCGTTCCCAGCACGGCGTCGACGCGATTGCCGGTGTGCAGGACGAGGTACTGACGCACCCAGGTCATCGCCGCGCCGAACAGCATGAAGACGGCGAGGGCGACGCCAATGACGATCAGCGTGTTCATGGTGTGATGGACGACGACCTTGTCGATGATGACTTGGGTGAACAGCGGCGTGGCGAGCGCGATCAGTTGAATCGCCAGCGACGCGAGCAGGACGTCGCGCCAAATGGCTTTGTGTTTCAGCAATTCGGGAACGAACCAACGGAAGCCGAACGCCTTTTGCTCGGCGGGCTGGTCGGGATCGGCGACTTCCTGGGCAGCCGCCTTGGCGAGGATTATTTGGCCGGTGAAGCGGCGGCTGAATTCGGCGACCGAGAGCATGACCGGCGTTTGGCTGTCGGATTCGAAGTAAAGGATGCGTTCGTTGTCGGCGCGTACGACGAGGCCAAGCTGGCTGGCCGGGACGCCGTCATCGTTGGCCGCTGGCGAGCAGGCGCCGGGTTCGTCTGTCGGTTCGGACGACTCCATTGGATGAACGAATGCGAGCACCGGCAGCGGGAAGGCGTGGAGCTCCTCGGCGGTCGCGGCTTGGAAGGCGATGCGCAAGCCCAACGCTTTCGCGGCGCGTTGCAAGGCGGCGAGGTCGTGCGGACCGGGAAACTGTTGGCGCAGCAAGACGGGGTCGAAGGGCAGGCGGTTGACGCGACACAAACTGCCGAGGGCCCAGATGAAGTCGTCGGCGGACAGCGGGCGATGCGGTTGGTTGGTTGTCATTGTTCGCTTTTTGTTGGTTATCGATTCGAGCCGCATAGCGGTAAGTCCTCGTTCGATAGCAGGAAGCGTGCCGTTGACGGCGAGTCGTTATCAATCAGGCGCTTACGTGCAACGCCATTGATTTTCGGAGAGGATTAAACGGGAATATCTGGCGGACGTGAAAGACGGAACAGTGCTCAATCTGACGATTTTGCAAATCGAAATTTTCGGATATTTCGATATAAGGAAGGAGAATCAGTGAGATGCGTCACTATTTGGAACGGTTGCTGCTGCAAGTTGCGCTATTTAACAATGGCGCCGTCTCGTTTGCTCTTAAATTCGCCACATGGCCCTCGTCTTCCAATTTAACGAGACGAGGGTCATGTATGAGCATGTTTAATTTGATTGTTAATTAATCGCTTCCGCTTCCGCCGTTTGCGCATAGGAGAGTTTCACGGGGCGCGCTGGCACGATTGTCGCGATCGCATGTTTGTATACCACTTGGCTGACATCGCTCTTCAATGAAACGACGTAGGCGTCAAAGGCGTCAACGACACCGACTAGTTTGATGCCGTTAACCAGATAAATCGCGACAGGCATACGTTCTTTGCGCAGTGCGTTTAAGACTTGATCTTGCAACGATGATTTTTTTTCGCTCATGTTTTTCTCCGTGATTGACTCTGTTATGTGTGCTTTGTTTGCCGTATTAGCGGATGGTTTCCACGTGCCACGGATCGATTTTTACCCAACTTGCGGTTGGATATTCTTTTTGCAAAAGACGGATTGCAATGTCCATTGCGTCGTCGGCGCCAGTTGCTATAACTTCTTTGACCAGGATGCTTTCGGTGGGATGGAGTTCCGTATTAACCAATAGCTCGACCCGAAATCTTTGTTGCATTTTTTGCTCCTTGTTAACGATTATTTGAATTATTTGCTGCGAATATTTAAGCGCCGGTCTCGTTGTCCGATGTCGCTTTTAATCGGCTCTCCGTTCGCGTTTGTTGGCCTAAATGAACGATGCCATCCACATGCAGTCCTCTCGGCAGCTGATGCGTAATAAACAACATCGTTACTTTGTTTTTCAGGGCATTCACGGTTTTAGCGAAGTGTTCCGCAGTCTGTTGATCGAGATTTGATGTGGCTTCATCAAAGATCAATATTTTTGGCTGCTTGATTAGCGCGCGCGCGATGGCGAGTCTTTGTTTTTGTCCGCCTGATAGTCCAACGCCGCGCTCGCCTATCTCGGTTTGATAGCCATTCGGCAACGCTTCAATGACGTTGTGCACTTCGGCCATCTTGCATGCTTCGATAACTTGTTCAAAGGTCGCCTGAGGATTGGCGAGGGTGAGATTTTCGTAGATGGTTCCAGAGAACAGCACCGTCTCTTGTGGCACGACGCCAAAATGGCGGCGCAGTTCATTCGCGGCGAGATGTTGAATGTCTCTTCCATCGATGGCGATCTGCCCGTCGCTAGGCTGATAAAAGCCTTGCAGTAGTTTTGCTAACGTGCTTTTGCCGCAACCGCTTGGTCCCATCAATGCGATTGCCTGTCCTGGCTTGATGGTGAGGTTGAGGTCTTCATACAGATACGGCAACTGTTCGTTGTAACGGAAGGCAAGGCGCTTGATGTCGATCCGCCCATTCCCAGTCGCCTCGCGCGCGGGCGTTACCGAATACGGTTCCGCGTCGACGTTCATTACATCGGCTAGTCGTTTCACGGCAATGTCGGCTTGTTGGAATTGTTGCCATAGACCAACCAGTCGAAGCAGCGGCTGCGACAGTTTACCGGCGAACATTTGGAACGCGACCAGCATGCCGATCGTGAAGTCCGTGCTTGTCATTACGGTCCATGCGCCAATGCAAAGAATGGCGAGCGTCATCAGTTGCTCCAGACCATTTGCGGCGACGCTGTAGGTATTGGAAAGCTGCTTGGTATTGAATCCGGCCTTGAGGTACTGCGCCATGTAGTCGCCAAACCGGCGCGTTAACTGTGGCTCCATTTGCAGCGATTTGACGGTTTCCATGCCGGATACGTATTCGGTAAGGAAGGCTTGATTGCGAGCGCCTAACAAGAATTGTTGATTCAATTTGTCCCGTAGCATTGGCGCAATCGCTAGGCTTAACCCGACGATGACGCCAAGTAATGCAACGGCGATGAGCGTGAGCGTTACGCTGTAATAGAACATGATTCCAAGGAAGATCAACAGGAACGGCAGATCCAGAATCAACGTGACGGCTGCGCTGGAAACAAACTCGCGGATTGTCTCGACGCCATGCAAGCGAGCGACGATGACGCCGGTCGGGCGATGTTCGTAATAGCGAGTGGGTAGCTTGAATAAATGTTCGAAGACTTGTGTGCCCAGAACGGCGTCCACGCGATTGCCGGTGTGTAGCAACAGATATTGCCGAACCCACGTCATCGCTGAGCCGAATAGCATGAAGACACCCAACGCGATGCCGATGACGATCAGCGTATTCATCGTGTGGTGTACGACAACCTTATCGATAATCACTTGCGTGAAGAGCGGCGTCGCCAGCGCGATCAATTGGATCGCGAGGGAGGCGAGCAGTACATCGCGCCAGATCGATTTGTGCTTGAGTAATTCCGGAACAAACCATTTAAAACCAAATTCGCGTTGAGTCGAAGGCGCGTCGGGATTGACTGCGTCTTTTGCCTCGGGTTTTGCGAGGATGATTTGGCCTTCGAATCTCTGGCTGAATTCAGCCACCGATAACATCGTCGGGGTTTGGCTATTAGCTTCGAAGTAGAGAATGCGCTCCTGGTCGGCGCGCATAACTAATACCAGATGTTGTGTGGAGTCTTCCGAGGGGGGCTTTACGAACGCCAAGATGGGCAAGGGGAACTGATGCAACGCTTGCGCTGTTGCGCTCCTGGAGGAAACCGTAAGGCCAAGTGCTTGCGCCGCACGGTGGAGCGTTGCGACGTTGTGAGGAGCTGGGAACTGTTGGAGCAACAGGCCGGGATCGAATGGAAGGCGGTTGATTTGACAGAGGCTGCCAAGCGCCCAAAGAAAATCGCTGGTGATCAGCGTGTGCTGGCTTTTATTGGTTTTCATTTTTCTCTTACCTATTTTTTATTATTAGGCCCTCAGCGCGAGCTGGTGGACCCAACCTCTGCCGTTAAAAGTTTTACGCGAAGAGTTTCGCAACGACAATCCTGCGGCTTTAGAGCACAAATCAGGCCAGCTACAAAAAATAACGACGATTCAATTAATTGGTTTGGCGATACGGGAAGCCGAGCGGGCGGGTGTTAAATTTTTCGACAGGAGAATGATGCGGGCGCAGCTATCCGAATAAAACGAGACCCCATACGACAGCAACATTCAACAAACTAATAAGGACTGCAGCGCTGCCGATGTCCTTAGCTTGTTTAGCGAGTGGATGGCGATCCAGCGAGATGCGATCGACGGCGGCTTCAAGCGCGGAATTCAGTAGCTCAGCAATCAATACTAAAAATATCGACCCGATCATTAGCGCTTTGCCAATGCCGGTTGTAGGTGTGAAAAAGGCTATGGGAGCGAGGATGGCGGCGAGCAACACTTCCTGGCGGAAGGCGGCTTCATGCGTGAAGGCTGCGCGCAGGCCTGAGGAGGAATAGCCGAAAGCTTTCCAGACTCGCGCGAGCCCTTGTTTGCTTTTATCGGGGCAGTCTTCCGTCATCGTACTTATCAATCAATCTGGGGTGAACTAATTAGTTGGGTAGCCATGTCAGTGTGCCGGCTTTCATATCGGGTACGAGAACGTGCTTACGATCTCGTGAAAGGCTGATGTCCCCTGCTGACTGGAAAGCTTGTGCGTAAGCTTGGGGCTTTGAGTTGCTTCTCTTTAAATCCAGCTTCCATACTCGCCCGCCTTTCCAGTCCGACACATAGAGCATTCCGGATGGACTACGCGCCAAGCCGTCCCCGCCGCCAAATCCATCGGCGATTTTGTCCAGCTTTAGTTTGGCGACATCGAGACGATTGAGTTCGCCCGTGGTGAAATCAACAACCAGCAACTTGCCTGGCCGCTCGAACAGAAGTCCATTCGGGCTTTTGATACGTGGTTCTTTCGCTTCGTTGATCACCAGAGATACCTTGCCGCTGTGCGTTATCTTGAAGATCGCCCCCTTGTTGCCTGCTCCAAGAATATCGCCGCTGTCGGACACATAGAGGTTGCCCCGGCTGTCCATCGTAAGGTCATTGAGGAATAAAGGCGGTTGAGGAAAATCAGCTGCATTTACGAAGGGCTTTGCGTGCCCTTCGCCGTCTATTTTCCAGATGCGATTTTTGTCTGTGACGAAAAAACCTTGCTTCCAACGGATCAAGCCTTTGGGATCATCAAGCCCTGCCGTAAACGTCATGCGACGACCAGATTTGTCGATAACGCTGATCTTGCCGTCGCCGTTTTTGCCGAATTCGCCAATTTCCGAGACATAAATTCTACCGTCGGCTCCGACGACCACGGACTCAGGATTGAGCATGCCCGACACAGGAGGCATGTCGGTGGCAGTGGCGCTGGCGATGGTTGAAAATACCGCCACGACGCCAATCAATCGAGTGAAAGCTCGCATGCTCTTTATGCTTGTTCCGTTTACTTCAACACACGAAGCGCTGCGTCGTAGTTTGGTTCATTCGCGATCTCGGAGACGAGCTCGGAGTGAATCACTTGATTCTTTTCATCCAGCACGACCACTGCGCGAGCGGTGAGGCCTTTTAATGCGCTGTCGGCAATGTTTACACCATACTTAATATGGAAGTCAGGGCCGCGGAAGGTGGATAAGGTCGCTACGTTGTTGAGTCCCTCGGCTACACAGAACCGGCTCATGGCGAACGGCAGATCGGCGGAAATGACCAGAACTACAGTGTTTGGCAATTCGCTCGCCTTGCTGTTGAACACTCGTGTTGATGTGGCGCATACGGGCGTATCGAGGCTAGGTACGATATTGAGGACTTTTCGTTTGCCGGCATAGTCGCCGAGCCCGATGTCTTGCAGGTCTTTATTGGTCAGCGTGAATTCGGGGGCGCGATCACCAGCTTTGGGGAAATTGCCTGCTACAGCAATTGGGTTGCCTTTGAAAGTTACCGTGGTCATGGCGATGTATCCTAAGTTAATTGTTAGGTTGGGTAAGGGCGCTTAAATAAATCGGTAGAGCGATCTGTGGAGCCTCTAAAAGTGTAGTGAGCGCCGGCGGCTCGACCTCGGCTGGCGCAGTAACTTATGTAGAGGTTCCCAGCATTATTCTGCGTCGACGATGGCTTGGTAACCAGCCGCATCCAGAAGCGAATTCAAGTCCCCCGCATTCTTGGGCTTTATCTTGAACATCCAATTCGCATAGGCGTCAGCATTAATCTTCTCTGGTGAATTGGTGACCTGATCATTCGCGGCGACTACAGTGCCTGCCACTGGCGCATAGACATCGGAGGCTGCTTTTACCGATTCAACGACCGCGCATTCTTCGTTGGCGTTGAGTTCGCGGCCGATCTCGGGAGTCTCCACAAACACCATGTCGCCCAACAATTCTTGCGCGTGATCGGTAATCCCCACGGTGATCACGCCATCGGCTTCGAGGCGCACCCACTCATGGGATTTGGTGTATTTAAGGTCGGCTGGAATGGACATGAATTTCTCCGAATAGAAAATGACGCTTCGATAGATCCTCGCAAGCGGTCTTTCGCCAAACTGCTTGCGACGATTTATTGAGGTATTCAAAACGAACCATTGCAGTGAACGCGCGGCCGGATAATCTTGTAAGTTAAATGAGGATTATTGGAATCAAGCGGTGAGCGTGGGACGCAATTTGTCTCGATGAAAGCTCGCGAACTATACCCCACCGATTAGATGGAAACAACCGAACACCTTCCTTAACGGTAGTACAACTGCAGGCGATATCCCGCTGGTTTTACATCGGTGACTTCAATAGCCATACGGCCGATCGCTTCGCTATTGGGCGCAAAGCCCTCATCTTTTTTTATAGTCGCGCTCAGGTACTGCTCCGCTGTAAGCGAGCGTCGCGCGATGGGATGTTCCAACGAATCCAAAAACGTTACTTCCAGCATGGGGTACTCCAGGGATGTGACTCCTCGGTTACGTAGAATGGCTGTGACTAAAACAACATTCTGACGAACGGGATCAGCTTCCATGCTTGATGATTCAATGGTGATTTCTTCGATCCGTTTAGGCAGCGGCACATCGCACCCAAACGACGCGCATAAGCCCGCGAGATAAGGTTTTGTCTCTGGCCAGCGGGTTGCGATTTCCGTGCGCAGCAAGTAAGTCGTTTGGCCTATGAGCGACGTCAGCAGTAGAAGCGATGCGACAATCCAGGCCGCGCGCCTTGGATGAGGGCGTTGATGTGGATCGGGATGAAAAAGCGTGGCCTCTGGTTGCTCCACGCTTTCAGAGGGTGACTCTGCATGGGATGGCTGGGGGAGCTCTTCTGTATCGGTGGCAAACTGCGCATTGGATTCTTCATTGACCGCGCGCTCAGTTGCTGAGGTGGCCGTTGTCTCTGGTGAGGTTGCCGCGATTGGCGTTTCTCCTGCGTCCAGGTCTGCCTGCTCTTGCTCAGTGTGTGGTGCGAGGGAGGGGGCATTCATCCCGTCAGGTGTAACGTGCGACACATCATCGCCTGAAGTTACGGCGCCGCCGGCGCTATCGTCTACGGGGGTCCACCTAGGCTCGGGGAGGGCGCCTTCAATATGACCTGATAACCCGTAAAGAGACGCCAAGCCAGTACTTGCCGATGGTTGAATGGAGTTCAACGATTCTGTTGTCTCGCTGCGCTCCAGCGTGGCGAATCCATTGAACACGGTAGCGCAGCGGCCGCAGCGGACCAACCCGTGCCGAATGGCGAGTTCCTCAGGCGTAACTCGAAAACGAGTTTGGCAGTTAGGGCATTCGGTAATCACAAGAGTCGCTTGCGACCTTCAAGGCATACCCAGCCATTGTCCTCTTTATAAACTGCCATCGTGAACCAGGGTTCATAGTAGGCCATTACTTCTGTCGCCTGCGGCGCAAGAATGCCGGAAAGAACGATCCGTCCTTCGACAGCCGTGCGCTCAGCCAACAATGGCGCGAGGACTTTAAGCGGGTTGGAAAGAATATTGGCTACGGTAATTTCGGCGGTTACAGCCGCTCCCTCATCCGGAAGCCGAAATTCGCATTCGGCGTTATTCGCCAGCGCATTCTGACGCGCGGCTTCAACGGCCTGCGAATCAATGTCGATGCCTATGACATGCGCCGCGCCGAGTTTCTTGGCGACAATAGCTAAAATGCCTGAACCGCATCCATAGTCGAGCACGGTTTCGTCGCCGCGAATATGACCTTCCAACCATTGCAAGCATAGTTTGGTGGTGGGATGGCTGCCGGTGCCGAAGGCTACGCCAGGATCCAGTCGGATGTTGATTGCGTCAGACGTCGGCGGCTCATGCCAAGTGGGAACGATCCATAGTCGGGGAGAAATACAAATGGGATCGAACTGCGCTTGGGTTACGCGGACCCAGTCAGACTCGGGAACGATTTCCACTGTAAAAGCGGGCGCCACTTTAAGTCCCGCGGCCTTACTTGCGGCATCGGCCGTAATGTTGGGGTCGGTGTCGGCGGGAAATAGCGCGGAGACCGCGCAAGATGCCCATAACGATTCCTCGGGCATCCCTGGCTCACCGAAAATTGGCTGTTCATCCGGCGTGCCAGCTGCCGCATCATCGATTGAAACCGACAATGCGCCAAGTTCGCTTAAGGCCTCGCTAAGCGCCTCGGCGGTTGCCGAAGCGGTGGTAAATCGAAGGGTTATCCAGCTCACATTCTTCCTACAGTTCTATTTCGCGTTAGAAACGATACTTTGTCGGCTCTCACTCGCCGTAAACTAACTTGTATGGTTTGCGTCCGCCTTTGGCCTCGTTGCTAACACGAAAGCGGGTAAATTGGCGGGCTGCGATAGCGTGGGAAAGTGTAAGAGCGAACTGGCTCGCGATCAACGAATAATCGCGAGCCAGTTCGCTCCATGTTCCATCGCTCTTTCTTGCTAGTGAACGCTAAGACGCTTTTTTAAGCGCGGCAAGCTTTTCCTCAAGATAGTGGATGCTTGTGCCGCCAGCGAGAAACGCGGCGTCCTGCAATAGATCTTGATGCAGCGGCAGGTTGGTCTTAATGCCGTCCACTACCATTTCCGAAAGTGCAGTGCGCATGCGCGCAATGGCTTGCTCCCGGGTGTCGCCATGAGCAATGACCTTGCCAATCATGGAATCGTAATACGGCGGCACGAAGTAGTTGTGGAATACATGGGAGTCCACCCGAATGCCCGGTCCGCCTGGCGTATGGTATTGCGTTATCCGGCCGGGGGAGGGGACAAATGTGTATGGGTCTTCTGCGTTAATCCGACATTCAATCGCATGACCGCGGAACACAATGTCCTTTTGCCGAAATGGAAGCTTTTGTCCGGCGGCGATGCGAATTTGTTCTTGCACAATATCGATTCCGGTAATCATTTCAGTTACCGGGTGTTCGACTTGAACGCGGGTGTTCATCTCAATAAAGAAGAACTCCTCGTTTTCGTACAGAAACTCGAAAGTGCCGGCGCCGCGATAGCCCATCTTGCGGCACGCTTCCGCGCAACGTTCGCCAATGCGGTCGCGAAGCTTGGTTTTCAAACCGGGAGCAGGCGCTTCTTCGATAATTTTTTGATGACGGCGCTGCATGGAGCAGTCCCGTTCGCCGAGATACACGGCGTTGCCATGTTCGTCAGCTAATATTTGAATCTCGATATGGCGCGGGTTTTCGAGAAACTTTTCCATGTACACCATGGGGTTGCCGAATGCGGCTTGAGCTTCCTGCTTGGTCATGGTGACTGCATTAATTAGCGCAGCTTCCGTATGGACCACTCGCATACCCCGCCCGCCACCGCCACCAGCCGCCTTGATAATCACCGGGTAGCCGACTGCCGCCGCGATTCGTCGGATCTCTTTGGGATCATCCGGTAGGGACCCCTCCGAGCCGGGTACACAAGGCACGCTGGCTTTCTTCATCGCAACTTTGGCGCTGACTTTATCGCCCATCAGGCGTATGGATTCGGCGCGTGGTCCAATGAATACAAAGCCGGAGTTTTCCACTCGCTCAGCGAAATCGGCATTTTCCGAAAGAAACCCATAACCTGGATGAATGGCTTCCGCGTCGGTCACTTCCGCAGCGCTGATAATCGCGGGAATATTGAGGTAGCTCTGACTTGATGGCGCGGGGCCGATGCATACGGATTCATCCGCCAGTAAAACGTACTTCGCATCGGCATCCGCCTCGGAATGCACCGCTACGGTTTTGATGCCTAATTCGCGACAGGCGCGTTGAATACGGAGGGCGATCTCCCCTCGATTAGCGATCAGTATTTTTTCAAACATTAGCCGATGATAAATAGTGGTTGACCATACTCGACCGGTTGGCCGTTCTCGACTAATACCTGCTTGACCACGCCGCCCTTGTCCGACTCGATCTCGTTGAGCAGTTTCATGGCTTCAATGATGCAGAGCGTTTGTCCTTCCTTGACGTCTTGTCCAATCTCCACGAAGGGGGTAGACCCTGGGGAGGATGCTCGATAGAAAGTGCCTACCATGGGGGATTTGATGACATGCCCTTCTGGCGCTGCTGGCGCGGGTGGCGCTTCCACCACTGGCGCCGCTGCTGGGCTTGGAAGGTTGTATTGCAACTGCTGAGGCGCGGGATACATTACATGCGCGGGATTGCCCGCGCGGCTAATTCGTACTTTTTCCTCTCCTTCTGTGATTTCCAGTTCGGCAATGCCAGACGCTTCCACCAGCTCTATAAGCGTCTTTAGTTTACGCAAATCCATTGGACCTCCTTGAATAGCCTTGCCCCATTCAGGGGGAAAGCGCGCCACCACATTTATAGGATTATGGGTTGATACGGTGCAGGGCCTCGGACAGCGCGTATTCGTAGCCGCGCGCGCCCAAGCCGCTGATTACTCCGACTGCAATGCCCGAGATATAAGAATGATGCCGGAACGACTCCCGAGCGTAGATGTTGGACAGGTGAACCTCGATAAAAGGAATCGCCACTCCAGCCAGCGCATCACGTAAGGCAATGCTTGTATGAGTAAGCCCGCCCGGATTGATAATAATAAACGCAACTTTGTCTTTCGCCGCCCGGTGAATTCGATCGATCAGTTCGCCTTCAGCGTTACTTTGGAAAGTTTCCAGCTTTACGCCAAGTTCTGCCGCTAACTTCTGTAAACTTGCATCGATTTCCGCCAACGTGAGCGTGCCATACACCGAAGGTTCACGGCTTCCTAAAAGGTTCAAATTCGGACCGTGCAGCGTTAAGATCTTTTTCATGGGCCGCAGTTTGCCGCAAGATCAACAAAGATGTCTAGTATTTGCCTGTAGTTTGTCACAGAAGCCTTGTTTGTCCGGGCGGTGATATGGGACGTACGCCTCATTAACGAAAATTTTCCAGAGTCCCAACTATCTGTACAACGTTTCGGGCTGGGCCGTCGCTTGAACGTAGGTGCGCTCAGGCTTGTCGGGTAAATTTACACTTTTTTCTTTTGCGAAATTCCTTAGGGAAAAAACTTCAAATATTCAATAGTGAAGGTATAGGTATAATTCGTGCTCTATGTCCTTCGTATAAATAAATATAGTCATTTACGCGATTTTTGGCGTTTATTCTCAAAATTTATGGGCCTCTTCCCACGTCGTTTCAAGAGTATTTCGTCCCAATCTGCGAGACTGTTCTCAGTAGGCGTATGTCTATTGGCATATTCGGTTATTGCAGCTCCAGTCTTGGTGGATGAAACTCCGAATAATGGGGATTTGCCAAAAGATCCCTGGTTCTATGATGTTCCCGTTGCCATCGAAGTGAACAAAAGCGCTATCGAGGATTTCAATGTTGGCGAGGCAATGGCTCAGCCTGAAATACCTGGTAAGCGCTCGGTTACCCATGTTGTTACTCAGCGAGGGCCTGCATACGGCGTCCGACGCAATACTCCAGCTGAAACCGATGGCAATTTTGAACAAGCGGAAGCTTTGCGGGAGTTATTGCGCTCTTACTTAAATACCAGCAAGGTGGTCGGCGCTGTTGTGAATCAAGCTGTGATGAGAACTGCTCATCGTTCGCCAGCTGTTCAAGGCTCTGACCTCAACGGCGCTCAACTGGGTTTAACGGTTGCTGGCCGAGATACTGTCGATGAAATATTGGCTAAAGCGGTAAGTATGGTCATTCAACCTGGTGTAAGTGAGCGTGGGTTAATGACTTTCTCCATTCTCGGATTGGGGGAATTTACTCTCATAGGTGGAGGGAGTGGCGTTACGTTGTCGTTGGGCGATGTGGTGTCTTTTTCTGTCTTGGGCGCTAATTCCAATTCCGCACTTTCAGGCGCCTTTGTTGGCGGCAGTTCTGCGGCGGATTCGATGGTGATTGAATTGGGTGGCTTGCCAACTAATCTAAGTGAGTATCGAGCTGGTTCAGCAACTGGTGCGTCGAATGGCGGGGCCTCAGAGGGCAGAGGAGGTGAGGGCGCCGAGGTCGATGGTCAGCAAGAAGAGGCTAAATCGGCGCAAGCGCAAATGGGGAAGCCGCAGTTACCACGAATTTTAGTTTTTGCTTATAAGATCCTTACCTATCCGGGGACGCTCCTCGTATTGTTTTTTCTCCTGCTTGTCCAAATGGTCAAGGTGGGCAAGAGATTTGGCAGACGTACAGAGCGCCGGCATTCAAAGGGAAGAAACGTTTTGTCGGAGTTACCTAGCGCTCCTCCCACAATAGCCACTCAGCCTCCCCAGCCTTAGTGCGTCTCTGAATAAGTTACTGCGTGCGCCGATTTTGGTTATCGGCCGCTTGCTATACGTATTTAAAAGCTCCTGATTTTTATAAGGTTGATTGGGTCAAGTCTTTGACGTGGCGTAGGGTGTTCTGCGAAACATAAATGGCATTTCATCTTGTAACCTTCTTTAGATTACTTTCTGGATTTGCTCATCAATCTGCTCACTGGTTATCGTCCCGGTGGTTACAAATGCTACTCGCCCTTCCCTATCAATAATTACTGTAAACGGTAAGACGCCAGCCCGGTTGCCTAGCCGCTTGGACAAGGCGACTCCTCTCTCTTCTTCCAGAAAAATCGAGTAGTTGATTCCCATTTTTCGCGAAAATGGCTCAACCTTTTCCGATGTGTCGATGGCGATCCCGATAATCTCCACGCCTTTTGCGCTATACCGCTTTTGCGCTTCGATTAAATGAGGAATCTCTTCTCGACAAGGCGAACACCACGTCGCCCAAAAATTAATAAGTAATACCTTGCCTTCCCATTGCCCCAATGCAATCAATTTGCCATCCAGGCTTCGGAGTTGTGTGGTGTATAGAGCGGTTGGCGAAATGGTAGGTGCGGTGTCGCGAGGCGCGATGGTGGTCCACAGGAAGGCGCAAACACCCAGAGCTAACCCCAGACCAACAAGGAGCCCTACTCGCCGCCGCCAAGGGCCAGAGCGTATTTCTTTTTTATTGTTTGGTTGTTGCAATTTTGATCGGTCTCTGTAGGGAAGTAACCGTCGATTTGATGGACGGCGCTATGGGATCTAAAACTTGTTCAACGGTTTGAAGGAAAGTCTCCGCGGCTTGGTAACCGATAACTCTTAGGCCATCGATTTCTCGGCCCTCGGCGCTAAAGAAGATGACTCCAGGGGGGCCAAATAAGCCGAAGCGTTTTAGCAGAGCCTGATCTTCGGGCGTATTTTTCGTGACATCGACATGCAATAACAGCATGTCTTGTAGTCGCTCGGATACTCGCATATCGCGAAAGGTAAGTTGCTCCATCTTCTTGCAATCCACGCACCAGTCCGCATAAAACACCAGCATTACCGGCCGATCTGTCTGCTCCAATCGATCGTCGAGTTCGTCAACCGTAAGTACCGGCTCAAAGCCTACTTCGCTGCTAACTTCATCGGATAAGGGAGGGGCGCCGCTACGGAATGCTCCCAGCGGTTGGAGCGGATCGCGACTGCCTGAGAACACTCCCACTAACATGGCTATGCCAGAAACGAGCGCGATTAGACCGAGGCCTTTGGCGAAACGCGGTAACCCGCCAGCTTCTATAGGTAGCGGATCAATAGCACGCAGAAAGCTGGCCATAATGATCAAGAGTGTGGCCCATAAAAGCATTTGAGCCACAGCCGGGATTAGGGGCGAAATGATCCAGACGGCGACCGCCAGCAGGAGCATTCCAAAGAAGCGCTTGATGGTGTCCATCCATGCCCCTGCCTTTGGCAGCAACGCGCCGGCGGACAAGCCAATGGCTAGTAAAGGCATTCCCATTCCAAGCGCGAGCGCAAAAAGCGCTGTTCCACCGAGTACGACGTCGCGGGTCTGACTGATGTAAAGCAAGGCGCCGGCCAAAGGGGCCGCCACACAAGGACTCACGATAAGGGCGGAAAGGGCTCCCATGCCAAATACCGCTGCGATTTTACCGCCTGACAGCTTATGGGCTAGTGAATCGGCGCCACTTTGAATAAGCGTAGGCATACGAAGCTCATAGAGCCCAAACATCGATAACGCCAACATCACGAAGATGAGGGCAAAACCACTCAATACCCACGGGTTTTGCATCATCGTTGACAGTAGCGATCCCGTAAGCCCGGCTATGATTCCCCCAATAGCATAGGCGACAGCCATTCCCAGCACGTACGAAAGCGAGAGGATGAAACCACGGGTGCGCGTAACGGTGTGACCATGACCGGCGATGATTCCGGAAAGAATCGGAATCATTGGCAATACACAGGGCGTAAAAGCCAAGCCCAAACCCGCAAGAAAGAAAACGCCAATGGCTAGCCACGAGGAGCTCTTGGCTAGCGCTTTTGCAATGCTGGCATCGGAAGGTGGGGGCGACGCGGCGGTCTTGGGGGGCGGCGTGACTGAGGCCCCTGGTGCGGCGGACGCGGCGGCGAGCGTCAAATCAAAAGTCTTGTTGATCGGTGGGTAGCAAATTCCTTTCTCGCTGCAGCCTTGATAGGTTGCTTTGAGCGTCAATCGGTCGGGCGAATTCGCTTCCCGCTTGAGATTTACTGTCGCGGAAAAAGGTTTGTGAAACACCTGCGTTTCGCCAAAAACTGCATCGCTTTTCAGTTCACCGGCTGGCAGATCTGTGTTGGCGATGCTAATGCCCTTTGCCTTCTCGACATCGAAACTAATGCGATGGCGATAAAGATAATAGCCAGGGGCGGGAACGAATTCCGCCAGGACGGTGTCGCTATCCTGTACCGAAAGGGAAAGTTTGAACGCCTGCTCTGGCTCAAGAAATTCGCTCTCGTTTGATTTGCCGAAGATGTCTCCAAACTTCGAAAAGGGAACTGACTGCTCTGCGTGCGCGGGCCCGGATAAGACAAGCAGACCTGCCAGCATTAGTATTAGCGGCCCAACGAATTTAACTTCAAGAAGCTTCATTAATTAACGCCCTAGTTAGTTCTCGGCATCGATCCACGCCAAGTACTCGGCGGAGCCTTGGGTAATCGGTAACGCAATAATTTCCGGTACATCATAAGGATGTTTTTCCTTGATCGCTTTCTCGATTTCGGCAAAGTTTACCGACAGTGATTTTATTAACATTGGCGTCTCATTTGCCGTTTCGATTTTTTTCCGCCAGTGGTACATTGACAAGCAAGGACTCAGAATGTTTACACAGGCGGCAAGTTTGCATTCGAGTAAGTGTTGCGCCAACGCGATAGCCGATTCTTGATCGGGAACATTGGTCAACACAATGATGTAGCGAGAGTCTTGGTTTGCGTTCATGGGTGATTTGCCCGAATTACAGAGAGCTTAAGCGTATGCGCCTCTTACCCCTTCTGATTTTACTAGGATTTCCAGCGCTTGAATTATTCGTCATGGTTCGCGCGGCGCAAGAGATAGGTTGGTGGCTGGCTGTTTGGCTGGCGCTTGCCGTGTTGATGGGCGCGACGCTAATTCGCGAGGCGGGAGTTGGCTTGCCTGGTAAGTTGGCAAACGCGTTACGGAACAGCGA
>DATLHW010000065.1:0-6547 GCA_035539675.1 Burkholderiales bacterium
CTCCAAATTTAAATCCGCCGCATCAGCTGTTGGGAAAGGGATAGGGAAAGGCGCGAGTTGGGCATGGAAGAAAAAGTACGAAATCCTCGGATGGGCCGCCGTCGGGTGCGCAGTCGCGGGCCTTGCAGTCCTTACAGCGGGTGTGGGAGTAGCAGTTGCGGGAGGGCTTGTTGGCACTGTTGCCGGCCTCAGCGGCGCTGGCGCTGTCGCCGGCACTGCCGCCGCAGTCTCTTCCGTAGCTGGCATTGTGGCAGGCGCCGGCGCTGTCAGCATCTTGGCGGCTGGAGGCTTGGCGGTAACCATGGGCGCCATGAAAACTGTGGGCTTTGTCGCAAAACCATTTATTTGGGCAGGCAAGGGAACCATAAACCTGTTCCGGTCCAAGAAAAAACCGCTTGACGATGATGAGAAGTCGCTGCTCGAGAAGGACCAGGAAATTAGCCAGGGAGGAGGAAAAAAACGCAAACGGGACAAGTCGGAACCGGAAAATTCCGTGGAGCTCAATCAGAATCAGGTGAACATCCCCCAACCGCTATCCTCCCAGATGCTCAATAAATATCATCAGGAGGGTAACAAATTCTTTGACAAAGAAAATCCCAACAAAGAATTGTTTGAATACGCGGACGAAAATAAGGACAAGGTCGTAATAAAGTCGCTCAGCCCCGATTTGGTGGCCGATATTCTGAAAGACCTGAAAACCCAAAAAGACCCGAACGATCAGGGGGAAGTCACCCTCACGATAGGCGGCTCTCCCGAATTCATCGCCCTCGCAGTGGAAGAGGCGAACAAATTAGGCATAAAACTTAAAGGGCAAACGGATGAGGCCTCGAAAGCAATCGAGGCGCTACAAGCTAAGCAACCGGAAATGATCCAAGTACCGCCTCCGCCAGATTTAACGCCCCCCCTCCAGCCAAGCCGATCGCAATCTCCTCGGCCACCTTCTTACACCAGCTTAGCCCCCCCGAACCTGTTGGATAACCCTTTCGACGATCCCATTCCGCCGCCCCAAAGCCATACCAAGGCGGTTCCCGGTCAAAATGGCAAACTTGTTAGCCCAACAACACACTGGCTTGACGCTTACACCCCGACAGCAAAAGGCGAAGAATTGGAAATAAAGCACCAAGATACTACCTATACTTTCCTCGGCAAATCTAACGGCCGGGGGAACACAGAATACGTCGCGTTAACGACCCACCTTGATCCTGCGTTACAAAGCGCAGGCACGGGAGCCAAAGTGAGTATCGTTAAAAATGATCTCGGGACAAATACAGTCCAGCCAGCAGGGAAACAGCCGGCCATTGATGAAGGCAAAGGGCTCAATCGCAGCGGCAGCTTCAGCCGATAGGTAGACAACGAAGGCGCGTGGTATGCGCCTTTTGCGCCCATCATTTCAATGTGGACCAACGCGTGAAGAGATGCGCCGGCGTCCAATTCATTCGACTAACTCGTGCGCTTAAAAAGCGCCTGAAGCTCTCCCACGATACCGCGGCGAAATAGCAGCACGCACACCACGAAAATCACGCCCGTGATCACCGTTACCCATTCGCCCAAACCAGCTGCATAGTTTTGCAACCCGACAACCAAGGCGGCTCCGGCGATAGGTCCAAACACCGTGCCCATGCCGCCTAGCAGGGTCATCAACACCACCTCGCCAGACATGTGCCAATGCACATCAGTCAACGATTCCAACTGGAAGACGAGCGTCTTGGTGGCGCCCGCCAAGCCGGACAACGCGGCGGAAAGCACAAAGGCGAGCAATTTGAATCGATCAACGTCATAACCGAGCGATATGGCGCGCGGCTCGTTCTCGCGGATGGCTTTCAGCACCTGCCCAAACGGCGAGTGGATAGCGCGATAAATGATCCAGAAGCCGAGACAGAATATCGCGAGCACCAGGTAATACATGTTGTACCAGATGGAAAGGTCGATCACGCCAAATAGGCGACCGCGAGGCACGCCTTGCAACCCGTCCTCGCCGCCGGTAAAGGGAAACTGGATACACAGAAAAAACACCATCTGCGCCAACGCTAGCGTGATCATCGCGAAATAGATGCCAGACCGACGAATTGCGAGACTGCCGACAAGAAAGCCCAACGCTCCGGCGACCGCCACGCCGGCAAGAATTCCCAACTCCGGCGTCCAACCCATCATCTTGACGGTATAGCCGCAAACATATCCAGCCGAACCGAGAAAGGCCGCATGTCCGAACGACAACAACCCGGTGTAGCCAAGTAACAGGTTAAAGGCGCAAGCAAACAGTGCGAAGCACATGACCTTCATCAAGAACTCGGGATACACACCAGCGAATGGCGCGATCGCAAGCCCTACAAGAAGCACCAGCATGACGAGAATATTTTTGTTCATCCTAGATTCCGTAGTTGAACACGCCCGAGTGTGCGTTTTGGGGGCTGTTGGGCTAGGCGCGACGAGGCGGCATGGCCATTCCATGCAAGGAGGAGCAACAACGCCCGGCGGCCCCCAAAACGTACAATCGGGTGTGTAGCGTGCTCATCCATTTGGTGACGTGCAAAAGAACGAAAGTGCTTGCCCTTACAATAAGTTTCCATAGGCAATAAGCGGTCAACTGCGGAATCTAGGATCATTCGTCCCCGACTATTTCTCTCTGCCAAACAAGCCCGCCGGACGAACCAGCAGCACGATGACCATAATCACGAATACCACTACTGCCGATGCTTCAGGGTAGTACACCTTGGTAAGTCCCTCGATCAGTCCTAAGCCGATGCCAGTAACAATAGAACCGAGGATTGATCCCATGCCACCGATCACCACGACTGCGAATACAACAATGATGAGGTTCGAGCCCATTACCGGATTGACGGAAAAAATCGGTGCGGCCAACACTCCGGCGAATGCGGCAAGGGCGACGCCGTAACCGTAGGTAAGCGTAATCATCAATGGCACATTAATGCCGAACGCCTGCAGCAATTTAGGATTCTCGGTACCAGCGCGCAAATACGCGCCGAGCTTCGTGCGCTCGATGACATACCACGTGACGAAGCAAACCGAAAGCGCCGCGACGATCACCCACGCTCGATACTTGGGCAGAAACATAAAACCCAGATTGATGCCGCCAGCGAGCGCCTCGGGAATCTCATATACCTGTCCGGAGACGCCGTAAAAGTAACGGAAGACGCCTTCAATGATGAGGGCCAATCCAAACGTCAACAGAAGCCCGTATAAGTGGTCCAAGCTGTAAAGACGCTTCAGCATCAAGCGTTCGATGATGATGCCGGACGCGCCCACCAACAGCGGTGACAAAACCAGCGCGGCCCAGTAGTTCACGCCAAAATGTTGAAGACCCAACCAAGCAACGAAAGCGCCCATCATGTACTGGGCGCCGTGGCTGAAATTAATGATGTTCAACAACCCGAAAATAATCGCCAGCCCCAAGCTGAGAATGGCGTAGAACGAGCCGTTGATTAGCCCGACCAGCAATTGGCTGAACAAGGCTTGGATTGGGACGCCAAATATTTCGGTCATGTTAGAGATTGCCCGCTCAAATGGTTTCCCTTCAATATGATTCGGCGCGACGCGTAATCGGCCCTTCTGACCTAAGCAAGGGATGAGATCCACACACGTCCGCGTGAAGCCCCTCTCCCCTCAAGGGAGAGGGTGTCCCTCTAGATTTGCGTGAGAGAAGAAAAACACGCCACATCGCGCATCACTTTTTCACCAACGGACACCGACTCGCCGAAAGCGGCTGATATGCCTGATCGCCCGGAATCACCTGTCTGACATGGTAGTAATCCCACGCATACTTGGACTCCGCTGGCTTCTTCACCTGCATCAAGTACATGTCGTGCACCATCCGGCCATCCTCGCGAATCTTGCCATTCTTCGCGAAGAAGTCGTTTACCGGCGTCTTTTTCATCTGAGCCATCGCTGTCGCCGTGTCATCGGTTCCAGCCGCCTTCACCGCTTTCAAGTAATGCAACACCGAGGAGTAAACACCGGCATGCACCATCGTCGGCATTTTCTTATGCTTCTCGAAAAAGCGCTTCGACCATGCACGGGTCTCGTCGCTTTGATCCCAATAGAAACCTTCCGTGAGATACATGCCTTGCGTAGCCTTAAGTCCAACGCTATGCACGTCGCTGATGAACATCAGTAATCCTGCGAGCGTCTGCTTAGGCGTGATGCCGAACTCAGCGGCTTGCTTGATCGAGTTCGTGGTGTCGGTGCCGGCATTGGCAAGACCGATCACCTTGGCGCCGGAAGCCTGCGCCTTGAGCAAGAAGGACGAAAAGTCGGTGCCAGGGAATGGATGCCTTACAGTCCCCAATACCTTGCCGCCGCTTTCAGCCACGACTTTAGCTGTATCGGCTTCAAGAGAGTGTCCGAATGCGTAATCGGCCGTGATGAAGAACCAGGTATCGCCACCCTGCTTCACTACCGCCTTGCCCGTTCCCGTGGCCAATGAGTAGGTGTCATAGGCCCAGTGCACATTCGTGTCCGTGCAATCTTCATTCGTGATGCGCGTGGAGCCTGCGCCGGACACCAAGGTGATCTTATTTTTTTCCTTGGCGATTTTCATCACCGCCAACGCCGTCGAAGTGGTCACCAGATCGGTAACCACATCCACGTTCTGAGTATCGAACCATTCACGCGCCTTGTTTGCCGCGATGTCGCCTTTGTTCTGGTGATCGGACGAAATCATCTCGACCTTGAAACTCGGCTTCTCCCGCGCTTTGAAATCGTCAATCGCCATTTGCGTCGCGAGGACGGAACCATTGCCCGAAAGATCGGAATACAGGCCGGACAAGTCGGTCAACACGCCGATCTTGACCACGCCTCCGGAAATTTTTTCTTGCGCGATGGCGGGGGTCACGCTCATGGAAATCACTGCGGCGCCGACGAGAGCGCTAATCAATGTACGTTTCATCTTTCCATCTCCTCAATTTGTGAGTCACGTTATAAAGCCACGCGACATTTGGTCTTTCACTACAACGCGCCACGGAATACTGCTTCCCCCTCCATGAACCCTGATTCCCGTAGGAGCGAGCTTGCTCGCGATTGCTTCCGGGGCCCCGCTACCAATCGCGAGCAAGCTCGCTCCTACATACAACGATGCTCAAAATTAAAATTAGTTACACGCCAAGAAGCTGCTGCATCGCTTCTGTCTTGGCCTCCAACTCTTCCTTATTCACAGTCATCACAATCTTCCCGTGCTCCAAAACATAATGGCGATCCGCCAACGGCGCCGCGAAACGAAAATTTTGCTCCACCAACACGATGGTGTAACCGCGCTCCTTAAGCTTACGAATAGCCCGCCCAATCGCCTGCACGATCACCGGCGCGAGACCTTCGGTAATTTCATCCAGCAACAACACTTGCGCGCCGGTGCGCAGTATCCGCGCCATCGCCAACATCTGCTGCTCGCCGCCCGACAGTCGCATGCCTGGACTCTGACGTCGCTCTTGCAGATTCGGAAACATCTCGTAAATCTCCGCGACGCTCATGCCACCGCTCCGCACTTCCGGTGGAAGCATGAGGTTCTCTTCACAGGATAGACTAGCGAAGATGCCTCGTTCTTCCGGACAGTAGCCAATTCCTAAATGCGCGATGTGATGCGTGGCCATGCCGACGGTCTCTCGCCCATTCACTGTGATTGAGCCGGTGCGCTTTCCCACCAAACCCAGAATCGATTTCAACGTGGTTGTCCGCCCGGCGCCATTGCGGCCAAGCAACGTCACCAACTCGCCTTGGTTAACGTTGAAATCGACGCCATGAAGAATGTGGGACTCGCCGTAAAAGGCGTGGAGATTGGATATGCGTAGAAGTTCGTTGGTATTGGATGTCATCGTGAGAAATGTGCTCCGCGCAAGAGCTTTGTGAAACAATTTCTAATGGGCATCGGCGGACCCTACGTAAGCTTCCAACACCTGGGGATTCTTCGATACTTCCTCATAAGGCCCCTCCGCAAGCACCGCCCCTCGCTGCAAGACAGTGATGGAGTGGCACAACGTCGATACCACCGACAAGTTGTGCTCCACCATCAGTATGGTGCGATTCGCGCTGACACGCCGGATAAGCTCGGTTACCCGACTCACGTCTTCGTGCCCCATGCCTTGCGTCGGTTCATCCAGCAACATCAACTCCGGATCCAGCGCCAAGGTCGTGGCGATCTCAAGCGCTCGCTTGCGTCCGTAAGGAAGCTCCACCGTCACCGTGTCCGCAAATTGCTGCAAATCGACAGCCGTCAGCAATTCCATCGCGCGGTCGTTCAACGAGAGAAGCGACTTCTCGGATTTCCAAAAGTGAAACGACGTTCCCGTTTTACGCTGTAACGCAACACGAACGTTTTCGAGGACAGTAAGATGCGGAAACACAGCCGATATCTGAAAGGAGCGAATAACGCCGCGATGCGCTATCTGCGCCGGCTTCTCATTCGTGATATCGACGCCGTTAAAAGTAATCACGCCCGCAGTGGGCTTTAGAAATTTGGTAAGGAGATTGAAGAACGTCGTTTTGCCGGCGCCGTTCGGACCGATCAGAGCATGGATTGTTCCACGCTTGATTTTCAAAC
>DATLHW010000066.1:0-10090 GCA_035539675.1 Burkholderiales bacterium
GAGGAGTTGCTTTACCTCGGCCTGAAAGCCCAATTTTTCCTTCAATTCAGCCATACGGGTCTCCTAGTTGTTCGGGAATTCTTTAATCATTCCATTTCGAATGGGAAACGACGCCTTATCGGCTGTCGCTTGCAGTACTGACATGTACTCTCTGCGCGCTACCTTGCGGCCTCATACCTAATGCGAAATGGAATCAGTCGCCTGGAAAATAGGGACGTTTTGCGAGATTTCAAGAGAGTCGGATTGAGTCTTGGTGAAAGCGGGAGACATGCTCAATCAGCGCGGGACGCCAAAGGCCCGCTCCGGCGCGTTAGATCAATGCTAAATAAAAAACCACTTGCCAATTGCCTACTGGGAAGGCGAAGCAGAAGAACCCGACCCCGCCGCTTTGTTAGGCATAAGCACTTGAACAAAAACCTCTTCTTGCTTGATCATGCCTAGCTCCGACCGGGCTCGTTCCTCGATCGCATCCATCCCTTGTTTAAGATCGCGAACCTCGGCGTCCATGGCGCTGTTGCGCGCGATGAGCTTAGCGTTGGATTCCCTTTGGGCGATCACCTGCTGGTCGACCTCCCATACGCGAAGCCAACTGCCCTTACCCAACCAGAGCGGATACTGAATCAGGGCAATCAACGCGATAAGGATGAAAGGCAAAAAACGCATTATTTAAAGGATGGATATCGTCAAAGCTACTGCGCGGGTTGCTATTGAGCCTCCGGTGCTCAACGTACTATTCGTACGCCTCCGCTCCTCGGTTCAATAGCAACCCGCTCGCTACGCTTTTACGACATCCCTTTTCTTTGAAGGATAGGGATGAAAGGTTAATGGATAAAAACCAACAGCCTATTACAGGTTAACGCAACTGATAAAACGCATCTCGACCAGGATAACCCGCGATCTCCGACAACTCTTCCTCGATGCGCAATAACTGGTTGTACTTAGCCAACCGATCGGAACGGGAAAGAGAGCCCGTCTTAATCTGCAACGCGTTACTCGCCACTGCGATATCGGCGATAGTCGTGTCTTCCGTCTCGCCGGAGCGATGAGAAATAACGGCTGTGTAGCCAGCGCGCTTGGCCATTTCAATTGCGGCGAAGGTTTCGGTCAGCGTGCCAATCTGGTTGATCTTGATCAGAATGGAATTGGCGATTCCCTGCTTGATCCCCTCGGCGAGAATCTTGGTGTTGGTGACAAAAACGTCATCTCCGACCAATTGCACTTTGCGGCCAAGACGATCGGTCAGCAGCTTCCAGCCTTCCCAGTCCTGCTCCGCCATGCCGTCCTCAATACTGACGATCGGGTATTTGTCGCACAACGTACTCAGATAGTTGACGAAGTCCGCAGGGGACAGCGTCAGCTTCTCGGACTCGAGGTGATAGCGGCCTTCTTTATAGAACTCGGAACTGGCGCAGTCCAAACCGATCACCACATCACTACCGGGTTGATATCCGGCAGACTCGATTGCTTGCAAGATCAACTGCAATGCAGCCTCGTTGGATGGCAGATTCGGCGCGAAACCGCCTTCGTCGCCGACGCTCGTCGACATGCCCTTGGCGTCCAGCAACTTTTTCAGCGTATGAAAAATCTCGGCGCCACAGCGCAATGCGTCGCGGAACGAACTTACACCCACAGGGATAATCATGAACTCTTGAATGTCGAGGCTGTTGTTAGCATGCGCCCCGCCATTAATCACGTTCATCATCGGAACCGGCATTTGCATGCTGGCCGAGCCGCCAAGATAACGGTAGAGCGGCAAACCGGTTTCTTCCGCTGCGGCCTTAGCCGTCGCTAACGAAACAGCCAGCATGGCGTTTGCGCCCAAACGCGACTTGTTCTCCGTGCCGTCCAATTCGATCAGTGTTTTATCGATAAAACTTTGCTCGGTCGCGTCCAAGCCGATAATCGCTTCGCAGATTTCCGTATTAACGTTCTCAACCGCTTTCAAAACGCCTTTTCCGAAATAGCGCTGAGCATCGCCGTCGCGCAATTCAATGGCCTCCCGAGAACCGGTTGAGGCGCCTGAAGGAACAGCGGCCCGTCCAATTACACCGGACTCCAGTAATACGTCGGCTTCAACAGTGGGACTGCCACGAGAATCCAAAATCTCCCGGGCGATCACATCAACGATGACACTCATTGTTTTCCTTTCTTACCAAAAATCACAGGACATACGCAAAACCGCCCCAGCCGCGTTGCTGCCTCCTTGCCGTACAACTCGTACTGTCTGCGTCGGCGCGCCTTGCTGGGACGATTTTGCGTACATCCTGTGATAAACAAAAACGAAATAACGGAGGAAAAATTCGACAAATGCGCACTGCGCCTAAATTTCATAATCGCAAAACGCTAAATCCGCGATTTCTTCCCACTGCTTCAAAACAACCACATGATCCGGATGACCAAAATAGTCGTACAAATCACCTTCGTTATCGAACAACGCTCGTAGCCCGTAGCTCCATGCTTGCGCGTCTGCGGTTCGATTAAATCCATGTTCCCAACCACGAATAAAATCAATCTGCGCAGGCAACGCCTGCATGCCGGCAACGACTTCAGCGACTCGTTCGTCGTTCGGGTCGATACCTTGCTTCAAATTAAACAAGACTACGTGCGAAATCATTCCATTTCGTCGAAGCCGCGTTGCTTCACTAGATGATCGATTTCCTTAAGCGTCGCCAAAAGCGCTTTGATCCGCTGAAGCGGCCAAGCATTCGGACCATCGGACATTGCTTTTTCCGGATCCGGATGCGTTTCCATGAAAAGTCCCGATACGCCAGTGGCGACGGCGGCGCGCGCAAGCACAGGCACGAATTCCCTCTGCCCACCGCTTTTCGTTCCTTGTCCACCGGGGAGCTGCACGGAATGCGTTGCATCGAAAACCACAGGACAGCCCGTCTCTCGCATGATGGCTAACGACCGCATATCCGAAACGAGATTGTTATAGCCAAAGGAAACGCCACGCTCGCAAACCATAATCGTGTCGCTGCCGCTGGCCTCACGCGCCTTATCCACGACATTTTTCATATCGTGCGGCGCGAGAAACTGACCTTTTTTGATATTGACCGGCTTGCCACTCTTCGCAACGGCATGGATGAAATCCGTTTGCCGACACAAGAAGGCCGGCGTTTGCAGCACATCAACAACTGCGGCGACAGCGGAAATTTCATCGACCTCATGAACATCCGTCAGCACCGGCACGCCGATCTGTTTCTTAACATCCGCCAGAATATCGAGCCCTTTGTCCATCCCCAGCCCGCGAAATGACTTTGAAGAACTGCGATTGGCCTTATCGTAAGAGGACTTGTAAATAAAAGGAATGCCTAAACTAGCGGCGATCTCCTTCAACTGCCCAGCAGTATCCATCGCCATTTCACGCGACTCAATCACGCAAGGCCCGGCAATTAGGAACAGGGGCTTATCCAGCCCCACTTCAAACCCACAAAGTTTCATTTTGATTAACTTTTAAGCGATGCGACCGAGACCGCCTTAGGGAGCGCCTCAGTGGCTGGAGAGCGTTTGCTTTCCATTGCGGCGCGTATGAAGGAAATAAATAACGGATGGCCGGCGCGCGGCGTGGAGGTAAATTCCGGATGGAACTGGCAAGCCACGAACCAAGGATGATCTTTAAGTTCGATCATCTCGCACAAACTCTCCGACGTCGTCGAACCAGAAACCACCAGCCCCGCCGATTCCAGCTTAGGCAGTAGTTCGTTGTTAACCTCGTACCGATGACGATGGCGCTCCATGATCGTTTCCGCACCATAAATTTTGTTGGCAAGAGATCCCGCCTTCAGCTGCGCCGCCTGCGCGCCCAAACGCATGGTGCCGCCGAGGTTGGAAGTCTCGTTACGCTTCTCCAACTTTCCGTCGCGGCCTTTCCATTCGGTAATCAGCGCGATCACTGGGAACGGCGTATCGCGATCGAACTCGGTGCTGTTCGCATGCGCCATATTCGCTTTGTTGCGCGCATACTCGATTACCGCCAATTGCATGCCCAGGCAAATACCGAGATAGGGAACTTTGTTTTCGCGTGCATAGCGAATTGCGCGAATCTTACCTTCGACGCCTCGCTTACCGAACCCGCCGGGAACCAGAATCGCATCCATTCCCTGAAGGCAAGCGACGCCATTCTTTTCAATATCCTCGGAATCCAAATAATGAATATGAATCTTGCTGCGGGCATGTATACCAGCATGACTCAGCGCCTCGGAAAGCGACTTGTAGGACTCGGTAAGATCGACATATTTGCCAACCAAAGCGATATGCACTTCGTCTTCCGGATGCTCCAAGGCATAAACCAATTTGTTCCACATCGAAAGATCAGCAGCTGGCGCTAATATCGAAAGTTTGTGGCAAACAATTTCATCCAACATTTGCTCATGCAACATGGCTGGAATCTTATAGATGCTATCCGTATCGATCGCGGAAATCACCGCCTCTACCTGCACATTAGTGAACAACGCAATCTTGCGCCGTTCATCCGCCGGTACGGGGCGGTCACCCCGACAAAGCAACGCGTCGGGTTGGATACCAATTTCCCGTAGCTCCTTGACGGAATGCTGCGTGGGCTTGGTCTTGATTTCACCAGCAGAGGGAAGATAAGGCACCAAGGTGAGATGGATATAGCAAGTATTCTGCCGTCCCTCCTCAATCCCCATCTGACGAATCGCTTCCAGAAACGGTAGCGACTCAATATCCCCGACCGTACCACCGACTTCAACGATGGCGACTTGATAACCCTTTACGCCAGCCTTGATCCAGCTTTTGATTTCGTCGGTAATGTGCGGAATAACCTGCACCGTGCCGCCCAGATAATCGCCTCGGCGCTCCTTCTTGATAACGCTCTCGTAAATCTGTCCGGTGGTGAAGTTGTTGGACTTGTACATCCGGGCGTTGCAGAAACGCTCGTAGTGGCCAAGATCCAGGTCGGTTTCCGCACCATCCTCCGTAACGAAAACTTCGCCATGCTGGAACGGACTCATGGTTCCAGGATCGACGTTGATGTAGGGGTCCAACTTAAGAAGAGTGACTTTGATGCGGCGGGACTCAAGAATCGCGGCGAGCGAAGCAGCAGCAATGCCCTTGCCCAGCGAAGAAACCACGCCGCCGGTTACGAAAATATACTTTGTCATGGGAATGACACCGGTTTGAATATTGAAGTTTACCGTAAATCCGAAACCGCACAAACCCGTATCCGTCGTATGGGCAATGAAAACCCAGGTGGAGAAGCAAAACCTGCGCAATCATTAGACGTCTTTCGAAACCTACTGCGCAGCCCGAGATCGAGCCTGCGATGCTCAACGCCCTTGCAGGGCGCGTTTGCGTTTGCACGCGCAAACCGTTCCGCAGGTGGGGAGCATGCTCCCCGAAATCCCTGCTACACCTATTCGTACGCCTGCGCTTCTCAGTTCGATCTCGGGCCGCTCGCTACGGCTTCGAAAGAAGTCTATTTAGCGGGTGGATTATCCTGTCCAAAAACGGCCAGCCGGGACGACCGGATGAAATTGTGCCAAAATATAATATCTAGCGTCACCACTTCTCCAGTACTTTTCGAGGAATCCAATGCATGCGTTAACCACTTCCGCCAATCTGGCGGCCGCTCCCGATTACGTCAAAAATCAAAACCTCATCGAATGGGTACGGGAAGTTGCAGCCCTTACCAAGCCAGACCGGATTTATTGGTGCGATGGATCCTTGGAAGAATATGACCGGTTATGCGCCGAGATGGTGGCTTCGGGAACGTTGATCAAATTAAACCCAGAGAAGCGTAAAAATAGTTACTTGGCGCTTTCTGACCCCTCCGATGTAGCTCGCGTCGAAGATCGCACCTTCATTTGCAGTGAAAACAAAGTAGACGCCGGCCCCAATAACAACTGGGTGAAACCAGCGGAAATGCGCGATACCTTGAACAACCTCTTCGATGGTTGCATGCAAGGTCGCACGATGTACGTTGTTCCATTCAGCATGGGGCCTTTGGGATCGCATATCGCCCATATTGGCGTCGAAATTAGCGATTCTCCCTATGTCGCCGTGAACATGCGCATCATGACCCGGATGGGTAAGAAAGTGCTGGACGTATTGGGCGCGAACGGTGAGTTTGTCCCCTGCCTGCACACGGTTGGCATGCCCCTGGCCCGTGGCCAAAAAGATGTTGCGTGGCCTTGCAACAAGGACACCAAATATATCGTTCACTTCCCCGAAACTCACGAAATCTGGTCCTATGGATCAGGTTACGGCGGCAACGCACTGCTGGGCAAAAAGTGCTTCGCGCTTCGCATCGCCTCCACAATGGCGCGCGATCAGGGCTGGTTGGCTGAGCATATGTTGATCCTTGGGGTCGAGTCCCCGGAGGGCAAAAAACAATACGTGGCAGCGGCATTCCCAAGCGCCTGCGGAAAAACCAACTTCGCAATGATGATCCCGCCCCAAGCATTTGACGGCTGGAAGATCACAACCGTGGGTGACGATATTGCTTGGATCAAACCAGGCAAGGACGGACGTTTTTATGCAATCAATCCAGAAGCCGGTTATTTCGGCGTAGCCCCGGGCACGTCGAGATCCACCAATTACAATGCAATGTCGACGTTGAAAGAAAACGTCATTTTCACCAATGTCGCGTTAACGCCTGATGGGGATGTATGGTGGGAAGGCATGAGCAAGGAGCCGCCGCCTAAATTGACCGATTGGCAGAGACAGGAATGGACACCCGATTGCGGCCGTAAAGCAGCACATCCAAATGCTCGCTTCACAGCGCCCGCAGCGCAGTGCCCGTCGCTTGACGCTGCATGGGAAGATCCCAGTGGAGTGCCTATATCCGCCTTTATTTTTGGCGGACGTCGCTCCAGTTCCGTACCACTTGTGTATGAGTCATTCAATTGGAACTTCGGCGTTTACTTGGCCGCGACTATGGGTTCCGAAACTACTGCGGCAGCGGCGGGAAAAATTGGCGAAGTCCGCCGAGACCCATTTGCAATGCTGCCCTTCTGTGGCTACAACATGGCCGATTACTTCAAGCATTGGCTCGAGATAGGCAACAAGTCGCCCAATCCGCCGCGCATTTTCTCGGTCAATTGGTTCCGCACCGATGAGAATGGTAAGTTCTTGTGGCCCGGTTTTGGTGAAAACATGCGTGTGCTCAAATGGATTGTCGAGCGTTGCGAAGGTCAAGCGAATGCCGTTCAAACGCGACTTGGCTGGGCTCCGAGTTACGAAGATATTGAATGGTCTGGCCTGGATTTCTCTCGCGAGCAATTCCACAAGGTAATGAGTGTCGACCTTGAGTTATGGAAGCAAGAACTTAAATCTCATGGCGAGCTATTCGATAAATTGAATGAGCGTCTGCCTCGCGAGTTGCAACTGAATCGCGAGTTATTTGAGCTCAGCTTGCAACAGTAAAAAACCGATAACTTGATAAGTAAAAACGCGCCCGGAAGGGCGCGTTTTTACTGCTGCCCACTTCTTTATATTCCCGCGATTGATTAGAGCGGTTTGCCGCTTGGCGTACGGGAGCCAAGGTTGGGCCGAGCAGCGGAGGCATACATGAGTACGTTGAGCATCGCTGGTCCAAGATTTGCCCCGGGCGCCAAGGGGAAAACCGCTCTAGAACAACCTAATAGGTTCCGCCCATGGACGCTCAAATTATCGACATCACCGAGGCCATTCACCTCGCGGTAGCGCCTGTCTTCTTGCTAACAGCGGTGGCAACCTTAATCACAGCCTTGAACAATCGACTGGGTCGCATTATTGATCGCAGGCGCGTATTGCAAGATCGATCACCTCAGTCGAGCGACAAGGCGGCGGAAACGCAAGTTGAACTCCAACTATTATCCCGGCGAGTCAGACTTGTTTACTTTTCCATTCTGAGCGCGGTGTCAGGCGCCTTAATGGTATGTCTCGTGGTTGCCGGCACTTTCTTGGGAGCACTGATATCGGTGAAATTGACCAAGACAGTCGTCGCAGTGTTCTTCATTATGGCGATGCTCGCATTAATCGCCTGCCTGAGTTTGTTCTTGCGAGAAGTATTCATCGCTGTAACAGAGGGAACGCATAGACTCCGATGAGGAAATAAAAAAGGCCGCTCATGAGCGGCCTTTTTCTTTACCCTGGAAACGGCGATTGGACGTGCCCGAGTGTACGTTCTTCAAGCTGTCCGACTAGGCGCGACGAGGCGGCATGGCCATTCCATGCAAGGAGGAGCAACGACGCCGGGCAGCTTGAAAAACGTGCAATCGGGTACGTAGCGCTCTCGCCAAATTTGTAAAGTGCAACAAGGTAAAACCGCTTGCCTATGTAATAAGTTAATGCAGGTAGTAAGCGGTCAATCGCCGTTTCCAGGGTTACGCTTCTATCAATTGCCAATCACATCACCAAACAACACCCACTCCTTCCCATCAAACTTCGCCAGCCGAAGCTGCTGAATGGGGTAAAAATCCGTTGGGCTGGTGTTGATCTTGATGCCCGGCAAAAACATCGGAAGCGCCAAATCCTTAAGATTAGCCGCCTGCTTCATGACATTTTGGCGTGAAAGATCGTCCCCACATTGCTTCAGCACTTGCACCAAAGCCTGGGCTGCCAGATAACCATAGACATTCACGTGGTCCGTAGCGCTGCCCTCAGGATAATATTTTTGCATGAAGGCTAACCATTCCTTCATGCCCGCATCGTCCTTCCATTGCGGGTCCGAGGGATCCTTGTAATAAAAAACGGTGACAATACCCGTCGCTTTGTCCAAGCCAGCCGGCGTAAGCGTTGACGCGACAGAACTGCTGATGCTGTTGAGAAAATGAACCGGCTTCCACCCGATGTCATAGGCCTTACGAATCGCCTGCGCCGCGAATTTCGGCGTCGTGATATTCACGAACGTATCCGCGCCCGAGCCTTTCAATGTGACGATTTGCGAGTCGATGGTGGGATCGGTGACTTCATAGGAAGCCTCCGAGACAATCATTTCGGACGCCTTGTCGCCTAATCCGTCCTTGATCCCCTTCACATAGTCTTTACCGTAGTCGTCGTTCTGGTAAAGGATGGCAATTTTCGCGCTGGGATGGTTACGCAGAATATATTTTCCATAGACGTAAGCCTCGGCGTGATAGCTGGGATTAAAGCCCATGGTCCATGGATAGTTTTTCGGATCACCCCATTTAGTTGCGCCGCTAGCTACAAATAGATGAGGGATTTTTTTCGCGTTCACGTACTTGTGAATCGCCGAATTGCCGGAGGTTCCCAGGACTTGATATAACATCAAGACGTCATCCTGCTCGATCAAACGTCGCGCCTGCTCGACTGTCTTCGGCGGACTATAACCATCGTCAAGACTGATGAGTTTGATCTTCCGGCCGTTAACACCTCCCTGGTCGTTGATCATTTTAAAATAGGCGGTCTGCACTTTACCGATCGTGCCATATGCTGACGCAGGACCACTGTAGGGCATTGTCTGCCCAATCACCACCTCAGTATCCGACGCCCCCGGGTCGTACTTCTTGCGCGCTAGCGCAGGTGCGCATACGAGCGCCAATCCAAGCGCCGCGACACTTGTCATGGTGAGTAATTTCCGTAGCGATGCCGATACCATAGGTAATTCTCCTTTTAAGTGAATTGGTCTCGCTTGCTATCGCGAATTACTTCTCCGCCTTCATTCATGCTGACCTCATCCTGCCCGATGGTTGTAACTGTGGCATGACGACGCAACCGCCCCCAGCCTTGGCGAATGAGCCCCGCCATGCCGGTCGGCATCATGTACATGACGCCAATCAGGAAGGCGCCGTAGATAGCCCACGGAGCCGCTTTCGAAATTTGCTCGGCGACATTCGGCACGAACTGAATAAAAATGGCGCCATAAATCGCCCCGGAAATGGAAGCCAGCCCACCCACCACAACCCCGACGATAAGGCTAATGGAAAGAAAGATCGTGAAACTATCCGGCGCCACAAATTGCACCGCAATCGCCCCCAGGGCGCCTGCAATCCCCGTGTACATGGCCGACACGCCAAAGGCGAGCGTTTTATACATGGCCGTGTTGACTCCCATCGCCTCCGCGGCGATCGGTTGATCGCGAATAGCGACGAGCGCTCGCCCAACTCTACCGCGAAGCAGATTC
>DATLHW010000067.1:0-13449 GCA_035539675.1 Burkholderiales bacterium
GTTGAGCAACTCGCCGCTTTTATATTTTTAGAAATAAGCAGGGTTGGTAACAGCATAATTCTGACTTACAAATTCATCCTATTTGCCTATCACATAAGTTGCGCACAAACGAGTTGGCTCTTCTTCCTGAAGAACGCCCTCTAAAAAGTGAGAGACGGAGAACACGTCACCTACGCCGAATTCAAGCCGGCTTCCATCCCGAAACGTTGAAATTTATCTGATCGGTAACTTCATAAGAGATTGCATTTTCGCAACTTACGCCTCCTTCGTTTTCGCAGAGTTGCAACACCTCAGGGCGTCGCAAAATTTATGGAGTTTTATTTTAATTAATAAACAACTGGTTATCGGCGACATCCCATCGGCGACATTCTGGCATCGAGCTTGCAAAGCATAGGGTAGAGCGATTCCATACACGGGAGTTGGACCGTTGAGGGAAACCGGAATCAAACTTAAATAAAATTCAGGCTGTTCTGTGGATTTTTCCGACGCACAGCGCAGTCCGGTTAAACGCACAACGGAGGACACCATTATGTCCAGACAAAAATATTGCGCACTCATCGACCAGCTTTGTGACAGGTTTGGCATCGAACATCCGAAGTGGCTGCACTTTAACTGCAGCCTTCACGTTAACGATGTCGTCTTTAATCTGTCGCACGGAGAAGAAGTCGACTCGGACAGCTTGTACATTCATTGCGATTTCGGCGAGCCGCCTTCCGGCACGAAGTCGTTGGTAATGCAGCGCCTCATGCAGACCAATCTTTATCTGGGGGACAGCAACACGCCAAGTTTCGGGTTCAATGCGGAGACAGGTCGTGCGTTAATGATGACTCGCATGGCGTTGTCGGAAACGACTTTAGGTTCACTGATTGGCGTGTTGATCAATACGGCGGCTTATGTGCATACATGGCGGGAAAATTTTTACCAAGAGAGTTCAGATGTGGAGCCTTTGCCCGCTGGCGAGTCTGCGATGCCAGTCATGCATTAGGCCAAGTAATGCGGGAGATGTTTGCGGCGGTATTGTTTAGGTTAGAAAGGAATATTTCCCATGAATGACATACCTGGGGTGGCTCCAGGCTCTGCATCTGATGCGGAACTGCTTAAAAAAGACGGCGTTGCGGCTAAAGGCAGCGCGCCTCCATTTGTGAATCCGTTCCCCAGTCCCCCCCCGACGCCGAAAACCGGGCCCGCCGCGCTCGATAGTTCTGGAGCAATTCCTCCATTGGATCTCAGCGCGACAACGACAAATCCTGCAAAGTTTCCATCAGGGGCGCTGCCTCCTAGTCCTCCGCCGTCGCTGTCTTTGGGGCCGGCGCCTGATCTTCCATTGAAACCACCATCTCTGGAATCCGGCGCGAGTAAAGTGTCGCGAAAAGAAACCGAGAACGGTTGGATTTATCACGTTGGTGACGATGCGTCGGAGGCGCTAAAGGATGCCGTAGACCGCGCGAATGAAGACCTTGTATCGATGCGTGAGGAGCTTCAGGAAGAATATCAGCATAGCCCTAAAGATTACGCCGAAAACCTGAAAAAAAAGGAAGAGGAACTTGAGCAGAAACAGCGGAAGCAATTCGACGCAATAGACCAAACACCTGGCCAAGGGTTTGGTCAAGGTGGCCTTATCGAAGGCGAGAATGATGGGCCTAAACAGGGTCAATCGCCTGATATTGACGAGGATGAGGAGGAGATAGATCGCAGATATTCGGCTGGTCTTCAGGCGAAATTCGATGAAAACTTTCTGGTAGGGGAACGAAAAAAGCGATTTCCGGGCCATAAGCCGGTCACCAAATATTTTGATAAAGATGGAACCACGGAACTCCTACGCCGGAAGGATAATAAGTTTACATTCAGCGGAAAAGACGCTAATGGAAATCCCCTTGGCGCAGTTAACAGGGAGCATGTCAGACTCAGCATAGAGGCGCTGAATGAGGACGGACATACAAAGGTCAAAGTCACGGGATCGCAGGAGCTTCGGCGTATAGGTTGGCAGGAAGCAAGATTGGCGGGCATGAAATGTGAAGGGTTTACCCCCAAACCAGAAGACATCGCCAAGCTTGCCGACCTCGCCAATGAGCGAGGTGTTGCATTGCCCCAGGAGTGTATAGACGCTGGTCACAAAGCGAAGAATAAGAACTCGATAGGTAAAGATTCGATCTCAATAGGTAAAGATTCAGAAGAGAAGGACTCGATAAGTATTGATGAGCCAAGTAAGAACAAAAAGCGTGCAAGAGAGGATGAGGATTTGCCGGATGATCGGCCAGAGAAAGAGCAGAAGTTCTCTTCTCTCGACCTCGCTTATACAATTGAATGTAATGATGAGCTTGATCCGCCTTTTCAGGTAAGTGGCAATGCGCCTCCACAAGTTAGGGATCTGGTTCTCAAAGCGAATGCGGAAGTCGAAAGTATAAAGCGTTCAAATAAGGTGGATATCGAGCAAAAGAACAGCATGGAGCAATGCCGGATCAATACGATGACCGCGCTTATGGAGATAAAAGGCGCTCATATGCTCGAAGTTCGAAGCGACGATCAACTGATGCGGCAGGGAGTGCTTAAATCCGCAAAAGATGGCGAGACCCTTGCCAAGGTAGTAAAGGTGACAGACGATGGGCCGGCGTATGCGGTATTAACGGGGGGCGCCGGACCAAAATCAGAGCCGAAAATTATAAGACTGAGTGCGGCGCAGGCGCAGGGGATGACAGTAGGATTGAAATTAGATAGCACTCGACCAATTGTCTCGAACACATTGCCGTCGCCGACGCAGGGCAGATCAGCGGGGAGGGGTAGGGGCGGGGCACCTTGACTCGATAAATAGGGAAGGTAACCTCTTGCAAAATATTAAGGGCGCCATTGGGCGCCCTTAATATTTTGCAAGAGGTTAATCGAGATCGATGAAATATCACGCCGCCAATGCGGGTGAAGGTTCATTTTCGGGGAAGATGCAATCATCCACAATTTTTCCGCTGACAGTTTCGTGTTCGAGTAATGCAGCGGTGAGGCGATCCAACGCGTCCCTGTTAGATTCCAACAATTCCGCACATCCGCGTTCGATTTCCTTGATGATCTCGCGGGCTTCCGTGATGGCTTCGGGATGACTTCCTAATTGCCGGTCTCGATCCGGCAGACCTGCATAACTAAACGGGCCAATGTGTTCGCTGAAGCCGAACTCCGTCACCATCCGATACGCCATGTTGGAAACGTGTTCGAGGTCATTGGCGGCGCCGGTCGAAATTGATTTGAGTACTAGCGCTTCCGCGCACCGGCCACCCAATAGCATGGCCATTCGGGCTCTTACCTCGGGCTCGCTGCAAAGCGTAACGTCCTGTTCGCTGGTAACGAGCGTGACGCCAAGTGCGCTACCCCGTTGGAGAATGGACACTTTCTCCACGACGCCCACTTTGAGAAGTTTTGCGATTAAGGCATGCCCAGCCTCATGCACCGCGATGCGTTGGCGTTCCAAAACGCTCAATGTAGATTGCTCCATCGGGGCGCCGCCCATGCGGTGCTGTTCCAGCACTCGGTGGAAATGATCCTGATTAACGGCGGCGGCATCTTCCTTCGCGGCGAGAAGCGCCGCTGCATTGACGATATTGGCGATCGAAGCGGGGGATAAACCGACGGATAGGCGAGCAAGCTGGCGGAAGTCCGTGGCGCCGTCGGTGCGAAGCCGACTAGCGTAGAGACCGAACAGCGATTCGCGGTGATCGACGTTTGGCAGACCAAGATGACAGATTCGGTCAAAGCGGCCCGGACGAATCAGCGCGGGATCTAAATTGCTCACGTTGTTGGTCGCTCCTAGCACCACAATGCCGGATGTGGAGGAGAAGCCATCCAACTCTACCAAGAGGGTATTGATGATCCGATTATTTTCCGTGTCGCCAGCGGAGCTTCCGCCGGATCGCTTTCCAAGACCATCGATTTCGTCGATGAAAATTACACAAGGCGCTTGTTTACTGGCCAACGAAAACAGTTTTTTCACGCGACGCACGCCGACGCCAATGAACATGTCACTGAAATCGCCGCCAGAAAGCGCGATGAATGGCACCCCAGCCTCTCCGGCTACAGCGCGAGCAAGCAAGGTTTTGCCGCAACCGAAGTGACCTTCCAGCACTACGCCTCTGGGCGGCTTGGCGCCTAGCTCCGCGAATTTCTTTGGCTTCTTCAGGTACGCGACAATGTCTTGTAACGCTTCTTTTGCATCCTCCACGCCAATGACATCGTTGAATCGAGTCTCGGGTTTTTCAACCGCTTTGAACATGGAGTTTGGGGTGCGAGTGAGGTTCATTTGCCAAACTATTAGCCCGACGATCAGCAACGGCGCGAGGACTGACAGGAATGCCGGATTGATTTGTCGAGAAAAAGCGGTGAGCGGTGGCGCTGGCGGCTGTACGTTTCCCAACGCGAACACGGTCGGCGCGGACGCCATGACCTTGTCCTTTAGCAGTTCCGTAAGAAGGGGGCGTTGCGTGTCGATTCGAACATAGTAACGTTCGCCATTTTTTAAACTCACTAAGGCGTAATCCGGGGAAAGTCCGATATTTTTAGCTGCGCCTGTTTGGGTGTCTCGCGCCAGGGCTGTGATATCTCGTTCGGTGACAAAATAAAGATTGGAATTTTTTTCCATACCCGTCACTTGTTCGTTCCTCCCTTGTTCGGGAGTAGTGACGGTAAACCATACTAAAAGCAATGAAGCCATGAGAAGGCTTGCAATTCCGACGACTTTCGGCCGATTTCTGGGATTGAGTAATGATTTAAGCAAGACGATTCCTTAAAGTATTTAACTTTGCGGGCGCTCTTTCAGAATATCGAGTTAGCATAGGCGCCGTATGCGACCTGATACACAACACTTCCTCTTGGCATCTTACCGAATGTATTCCTTGACTGCCTTGCTTAATTGGCGGTTGATTTCGAGTATTTTGCTATGCGAGCATAGGGCGTTGGCAAAGCCTTTGACGGAATCTGTTGATTGATTTTTTACCGCAGTCGTAGCCATTTCCGTGTCATTTTCTATCGTCAATAAACTGGGACTGAAATGCGCTCTTTATGAGCCAGCATCATTGGTGCTTTTAGTCACTCGACTTGTTCGCTATATCTAATTTATCCGGATTTTCGTTAGGAGCATTTTGGAGAAGCAGCCCCCCATTCAAATTACTGCGGACGGCTTGATCGTCCTACGTGCGGATGAATTGAAGATGGAAGCGGTAGGCGCATCAGATTCCTATGCTTCCTGGTTCGTTACGGAGGACGGACGCCGGCTTGCGGCTCTGGCGTCGGAAACCGATCCGGTGTTCGCCGCTTTTAACCTGGCGCGCTATCGTTGGTTTAGTGAGCAGTTGGAGTCTGTTGTGACGACGTTCTCGCAATTTGTGGTTTTAGGGGCAGGTTATGACACACGGTTCCTCCAACTGGAGGCGTTCAAGACGGGGTATTCGCGGGTATTCGAAGTGGATGTTGCATCGACGTTATCTATCAAACGGCAAGTGTTGCAACATCATGGCGTCGCATTGCCGGAATGGCTCAAGCCCATTCCCTGTGACCTCGACGACGATGATCTCAGGGGCGCCTTGGAACACGCTGGTTTTCAGCCGACGCGCGCCAGTTTTATCATGGCCGAAGGGCTTTTCTACTACTTGAACGCCGACACATTGTTAGCGCTCATGTCGCCAAGTGGGCTGGGGCTCGCCGCAGGGAGTGTTCTTCAATTCGATTTCTGGAGCAACGCACGTATCGAGAGACTCAATGAGCGAATATTTGAACGGCGGGGAAAGCGCTTGTTCAAGGCGTTTCCATTTCCAAAGGAGGTGGAGGATCTGAAAGTCGCGTTAACTGATCTCGGATATAAGCAAATCGAGATAACGCCGCTTGATGCGTTGGCTAGACGTTACTGGTCGCCACCACACGCGTGGACAGAAGGGGATGGGTGGTTTTTATGCAAGTGCGAGTTTGCGGGCGACTAATTCCTTTTCTAAATCAAACGTGAACGTGACGGCGGGGCGCAGACAGTACAAGTAGTACGGCACGCCCCACCAACAAAGTGCACGTTTGATTTGGAAATGGAATGACGCGGCATTTCGTCAAAAGCGCTTTAGCGCTTTAACCCCGCTAGCACATCCTCTCAGCATTCATCGCCAAACTTGGCTCCCCGTTGCGTCAGTTCCAATGCGATCTCGCTATGCCCTTCTTCATCGGCGATATCCAGCGGCGTTTTGCCGGCATTGTTGCGCGCGTTCATGTCGTCGCCTTTGTCCAAAAGCTGCTTTAGCGATGACAGATTTCCCTCGTGGGCGGCGTTATGTAGCGGCGTATTTCCTTCGGTGTTCGCTTGTGTCATTTTTTATAACTCCAGCGTAACGAAAGACGAATTTTGATGAACTTCTGGGAAGACTTGGCGCCCTCGACACGAATCGAACGTGCGACCTACCCCTTAGGAGGGGGTAGCTCTATCCACTGAGCTACGAGGGCGCGGTGAACGCGGATTATACAGATTAAAGGGCTCTGTAATAAGTCGCGAATCTTATGTTGTACTATCTCGCCGGCCAATCCTTAAGCAGGGGTTCAAATTGCAATCGCGGCTACCTTCCACAGTAATCTTTCTCGGTTTCGTGAGCTTCTTCAATGATCTTGCATCCGATATGGTGATCCCGTTGATTCCCATCGTGCTGGCCAGCGTGCTATCGGCCGGACCAGTGGCATTGGGACTGATCGAAGGAGTAGCCGATGCGATCGCAAGTTTTCTCAAATTGTGGGCCGGCCGGCACTCGGATCATCTGGGCGGTAAACGCAAGGGGCTTACGTTTACCGGCTATACCCTTTCGAATATCACGCGTCCGCTGTTGGGATTCGTGGGGTCCTGGCCAGCCGTTCTATTACTGCGGAGTTTGGACCGAGTGGGTAAGGGCATTCGTAGCGCGCCACGCGATGCGATGCTTGCGGACGCCACACCGCCTGGCATGCTAGGCCGGGCATATGGGTTTCATCGCATGCTTGATAATGGCGGGGCCGTAGCGGGCGCCTTGTTAGCGGCCGCCATCCTTGCATCCGGAGACTTTTCTCTTACTCAGGTTATTCTCCTGTCGTCCGTGCCCGGTGGGATTGTGCTGGCCTTGCTTTTTCTGGTGAAGGAGCCGCCTCCAAAGGCTCGGTCGGCTCGGCCGCCTATACCACCGCTTGCATGGGCTGCATTGCCGCCCGTGGTTCGTCGCTATCTTCCCATCTTGATGCTGTTTACATTTGCCCGAGCCTCTGAGACTTTCATCGTTTTGCTCGGTCATCAAATGGGTCTCGACATTGTGCATTTATTGCTGCTCTGGGCTGCGCTAAATTTATGTAAAGCGGTTACTTCATCCCTTGGTGGGCACGCGGCCGATCGTATCGGGCGTGTTCGAGTAATGCTAATGAGCTGGGTTGCGTTCGGATTCGCATTTGGCATGCTTGGCCAAGTGGGCGCCGCAAAATCCTTATGGGTTGTTACGTTGTTTTACGGGCTTGCCGCTGGATTTGGTGAAGGAGCCGAGCGAGCGTTGATTGTGGACTTGGCGTCGGAAGAGAGCCGTGGAACCGTCTTTGGCTGGTATTACCTTTCCGTTGGTATAGCGGCCATCCCGGCAGGAGTTGTTTTTGGCGTCATTTGGCAGTGGGCCGGGTCGGCCGTGGCTTTTTCAATGGCGGGAGTCGCCGCCATTGTCAGCGCTTTGTTATTACGGACGGCGGTTGTCACGGAGTCACCCATAGCGCAACCCTATCCCCGAAATGTAAATTAACAATTGGATGAATGGTTTTTCGGAATCTATTATCACTCTAATGCAAGCCGAAAGCGGTCGATCACCGCATTCAGGGTCATCTAATCGTCACTTGATTTAAAAGGAGCACGTTATGGATATCGATATTGGCATCGAAAAGAAGGACCGTGAGGCGATCGCACAAGGATTATCTCGCTTGTTGGCGGACACCTATACGTTGTATTTAAAAACGCATAATTTTCATTGGAACGTTACCGGCCCAATGTTTCAGACACTGCATTTAATGTTTGAGACGCAGTACAACGAACTGGCGCTCGCAGTGGATTTGATCGCGGAGCGGATTCGCTCCTTGGGTTGTCCCGCGCCGGGCACGTATAAGCAATTTGTTGATCTTTCCTCTATCAAGGAAACGCCTGGCGTACCGCATGCCACGGATATGATCTCCTTGCTTGTGGAAGGTCAGGAGGCGGTGGTGCGCACCGCGCGCTCGGTGTTCCCTTTGGTTGACAATGTCAATGACGAGGCCACGGCCGACTTGCTCACGCAACGCATGCAAGTGCATGAGAAGACGGCGTGGATGCTTCGGAGTTTGCTGGAGAAGTAAACGCGAAAGTGTTTCTCTGCTCGGTGAAGGTTTCACCGCAGTTCTTCTGGGTGTTTTTTACAAACTCTGGCTTTTAGGGAATGCGCTAAAAGTCAGAGGGTCTCCGAATGCACGTGAATGGGGTTGAAGCTGCGGTGACGTTGGCTTAATTTGCGACCGCCAATTCGCCGATGCTGACAACGTGCTTGGACGTGTCGAGTTCGGCAATATTCGCATTAGTCGTTTCAGTAAGTTCGGGTGTGGAATTGTTATTGTGATCGAGCTCAGCGACTCGGCGGGCGCCTTGGTATCGCGTTCGCCAATAGCGACCATTCATGTCCACCATTTCAACGACCCCGCCTGTTTTTGGGGAATGAATGAACTTGTTATCGCCAACGTAAATGCCCACATGTGAAAAGGCGCGCTTTAAGGTGTTGTAAAAAACCAAATCTCCTGGCCGCAATTCTGTGTGGGAAATTCTTTGCCCAACAAAGCTCATTTGATAGGCATTGCCCGGAAGGGCAACGCCAACAGTCTTCTTGAAGACATGGCTGACGAAGCCGCTGCAATCAAAGCCAGTTGTCGGCGTTTTGCCACCATATTTGTAGCTTATGCCAAGCAAGTCCATTGCTTGAGCAGTCAATTCGGATGCAGTGGTGCGTACGGTGTGTCTGGTGTCGGCAAGGATGGATTTTTGATCCAGAGCCATATCATTAATGCTGACGGGTTTCCGAACATAGTTTTTGACACGATGACGTTTATGTCGACTGGTATGCGCCTGTGCGAGGGAGGGCGTGTCAGCGAATGCGGTCTCGCAAACGGGTAGCAGCAGACCGATAGCCGCGAACATCATGACGATGCGCAGGATTGTTGGCGCGCGATGTCGAGATGGCTTGCTGTTCACTCTTATTCTCCCTGGCGTAGGTAAAGCTCAAGAAACGCTTTTCCTCTTTAGTGCAAAGGCTATGCCATCTTCTATATATCTATCACGTGAATGACTTATCTAACTTTCTTGCGCTGCGAGGAAGCACATCCCGGGCAGAAAACGTCAATTCTGGGCACGTTCTGAGCGGTGCACGTCCGCTTGGTAAGCGCGGACTTAAGTGAAGGTGGCTAGTTCGAATGTCGTCACGAAGGGCGCAACCATTAACCCTTATTGCGTGGCCGCCATGATCTGCAGATCAATTACCTGCCTGTCATGATTGGCAGGAGGATTCAACTAATTTTTACAGATTTACAATTTCCGCAGAGGTTCCGCCCGTACTGGTATCCATAAAATACGAGTAAACAGTGGATTGCAATCTAAGATGTTTCTGGCATGACTGATGCTTACTACTTAAGTGACACCGCCTCCCAGGAAATTACGGGGCGCCATCAAGAGGGTAGATTGGAGAAGATCTTGAAAAAATGCAGCCATTACGTTCCTCTCGAAGAAAGATGCCGGCAATGTGTGGCCGAGGGTTTGGCGCGTGAAGCGGTGCATCAGGCCAACTCAAGTAAAAATGATCCGCAATCCAAGGAACGATTTACCTGGGCAGACCGAAGTTCCGACTCGTCTCCTCTTAGCGGCGTTTTTGTTGGTCCCACCATTTAAAACAAAAAATTTGGAAAAATCATCGTCATTCCAGGAGTTTTTCCTTCAGCGTTTTAGGCCCTCGTGAAAACACGTAATCGCGCATGAATGCGCATTTCTCGGGCAGCTTTTCCATGACATGAGTAGTTCCGGGTCGCGTGCGTAGTTAGCATACGTTTCGGCAAAATCCTCAACTGTCTCCAATGCGTCATGGTTCGGAAATTGTTTGGTGACTCGTATAAGTACATCTGGCGCCGGAGCCTCACGGCTTGCACCGTGAGGCCTGAATTGAAAGAAGTCTATTAATTCCAGCGTCCGCTGTTACCAGCCAGGCTGAAGCGTCCTGCGCCAACCAATGCGATCCCTAAGGCGACAAAAAAGAACATGCCCTGAAGTTCCAGCGCCCATCCACCTGATTTGGACAACACCAACAATTCCCTCATGTGCACGAGATAAACGGCGACCGCCATATTCACCGCGATGATCATGGCGGCGGGTCGAGTCAAAACGCCAGCGATTACTAGTATCGGGGCGATTATTTCGCCCACATAAACCAAGAAAGCTAACTCGCCCGGTAGACCTGCCTTTGTCACCAGTCCAATGATCGCCGTGGGGCCGCCTGTCAGTTTGGCGACTCCATGCAGGAGAATCATTACGCCAAGCGCAAGGCGCAAAATCAGTTTGCCAGAGTCTTCCATCAAGCACGCGTACGCTTGGTTGTGTCGATCAGACTTTTAAGCAGGTCGGTGATCAGCGATTTTGTTTTCTCGTCGGTGAGATTTCCATTAGCATCAAAGCGATCCGCGGCGTTGCCGATCATTACCTCAGGCTGATTGACCGCGTACATGTTCAGAAAGACAAATACCTGGCGTAAATGATATTGAGCGCGCGCCGTACCGAGTACACCGACAGAGGCTCCCATGATGGCGGCGGCCTTGCCATTCCATGCACTTTCTCCGTAGGGGCGAGAGGCCCAATCGATCGCGTTCTTCAGTACGCCGGGGATGGAGTAATTGTATTCGGGCGTTACAAATAAAATCGCATCGGCCCGCTGAATCGCTTGCTTGAATTGCACAACGGCCTGGGGCGGCTCGCGTTCCTTGTCCTGGTTAAATGGAGGAATGCCGTCGAGCTCAAAGGTTTCGAAGGTGGTTCCCGCAGGAGCCAACTGTTGCGCGGCCCTCAAGGCGGCGCGATTGAATGATTGCTTTCGAAGACTGCCGGCAATACCCAGAATTCGAATTGGTTCTGTCATGCGCTTCTCCTCTGCTTTGATTCAAAGTGTGCTTTTAACGCGCCGCACCCCACACAAGCGCCTTGAGCGATTTATCTCCCCTTAATTAATAGCACGTCAGAGAAAAAAAACCTCATTTTTCAATAAGGGCGATCTCTGTTCATCCTTCCAAGCGCACTCGTGCGGCTCCTTCTCAAACTGTCTCCAAGTGGTTTTCAGGGGATAGTAGATTGAAATGAAGTAGGGCGCGGAGTTTTGCAGGATTCACGGGTTTCGCAAAAACATGGACTCGCTCCATAAGAGAAACATGTGGAGGAACAAGTGAGGCATTGCCGGTAATGACGGCGGCGGGCACCGTGACGGAAAGCCGTTCCCGTACTCGTTGTACGACATCTGCTCCGCTAAATGAAGGTTCAAACTGGAAATCCGAAATAATAAAGTCGGGTGGCGCCGAAAGTGTTTCTAAAACGCGCTCGAGCTCTACGCTTGAAATCGCTGTCACTACCTTTGCATGCCAATCCGATAATAGCGATTTAATGGCGTCCACCACCATTTGATCGTCATCAACGACAAGGATCGAATAGTCAGCTAAAGAGAAGGTCGACGCCTTGATTGGCTCTTCGACATCGACCGGTTCGATTTTGGTCTGCGCGGATAGGGGGAGCTGAAGCGTAAATATGCTGCCTCGATTGAGTTGCGACTGCACGTTGATCGAGTGGCCCAGTCGATCAACCAGCCGTTTAACAATCGCAAGCCCTAAGCCAACGCCTTCCCGTCGTTCTGTCGCCGCAACCGGAACTTGGTAAAAATCTTCGAAGATGTTAGTGAGTTGATTGGACGCAATGCCGATGCCGGTATCCATTACCTGTATCTTGACCTCGCCTGTTTGCGTCAAAGGCCGACACCCAATGAGAACGCCGCCTTCGTCCGTATACTTGATTGCATTGGAAATCAGGTTGCGCAGAATTCGCTCAAGTAATAGGCCATCAGTTTGGAGCATCAGATCGGGTGTACGGAACTTGAGCTTCAAGCCTTTTGAAGTCGCCAAGGGTTCGAATTCGTGCTCAAGCTTGTCAAATAGGACTGGCGCTGAAACAGTTTCGACTTCAACGTTTGACTTTCCACTTTCCAATTTGGCGATATCTAATACATTTACAAATAGTGTTTCCAAGGACTCCAATGCAACGCCCATTTTCTTTAAAGTGGGGTGCACGTTCTTTTGCCGTTCTATGTTTAATTGGAGCGAGCCCATGAGCAAAGACAGCGCGTGCAGTGGCTGTCGCAAATCGTGGCTGGCCGCTGCAAAGAATCGGGATTTGGCTTGGCTGGCGATTTCCACTTCATATTTTGCGTGCATCACTTCTTCGTTTTTCGCTTGCAAAGCACGGGCGAGATCTTCCATCAGGAAACGGTTATAAAGTGCGTCAAATGCATGCTTGTTGTGCTGGACCGCCAATTTCATTGATGCGAAAAACGCAAGCGTAATTATGACGGCTAGGAGCCAATCGTGCGGTGAGCCCCGGTTGAGATGCACGATGAGCACCGTCAAGAAAATTGGAACGATCATGGTGCTTAAGGTTTTTAGATCCGCTCGCGAGACTTGGGCCAAGAGAATCATAATTGCGACAATCATGGTGAAAAATAAGTCTTCATGTCCGGAATTAAGAGCAAACGCCGAGTATGCGTAGCAAAAGAACAACGCGTTGCTGCCGTAAATTCCCCGACTTAAATAAGTCCATTTAACGATCTGATGATCGGGTATGCCATGACGTTTTATGTGTGAAGCCGCCCAGTGTTCGATGGGAATGTGAACGACTACGAATGCGACTAGCCAAATGACTAAGTGAACTTTCTCGGTCCGATCCCAGGCCATCCAAATGATTGCGTGTAAAGTAATCAGGTGAGGGATAGTCTCTGATTTCGCCACGGTGAACAGCTCACGCAAATGGGTCGCGCGAACCTTGTTCACCAGTTTTTGATGCAATTCTGGAGATGCGAGATCTTGCGTTAACGGAGAAAGCAGAGGAGGTGTTTGCATATCGTTCTTTATTTGCCGCCAAACAATAATTTCGAAACTACTTGCGCCCGATTATCGACACCCATTTTTTTCAGGATATGGGTGACATGTATGCGCACAGTATTTTCGGATAAGTCGAGTTGGGTGGCGATGGATTTGTTGGTGAGCCCCAATGCCAATAAAGACAAGATCTCTTTTTCGCGAGGCGTCAATCCTGCGTCATTGTCGTCAGGGGTATTCGGGCGTCGCGGTTTGGCGTTTTTGGCGCCAAGAAACTCCGAAGGTACATAGGTGCCTCCTGCCAACACT
>DATLHW010000068.1:0-11333 GCA_035539675.1 Burkholderiales bacterium
CGTCGGCGACGACGTCAATGTCGTTGTTGGCAGGGAAAATGACGTCGTGTCGATAGTTGGCGTGGCGGAGGAAGTAGTCCCCTTGGCAATCGCGGAGGCCGTGGACGTAACTGGCGGCGCCGTCGGGTAAGAGAGCGTGCCTCCAGGACCGGCGATAACGGTTTGACTGGGATTAACATTCACCGCCGCGCTGGGGCCGATGATCGTAACGCCATCGGAGCCAGCGATGATTGTGCCGGGCGGTTCGATGTCCTCTTTCCGTTTGGCGATTGAGGCGGGAGGACTGGCCGCGCTCGACTGCGCCGCTTTGACGGTTTGATAAGTGCGAAATGCGTATGCCAGCGCTGCGCCGGTTTGTATCAATGGGTCCTTGCAATTTGCCGGCGCATGCTGATTGATCATGGCCTCCCAAAGCAATAACGATGAGTCGGCAAGTATGGGGAGACCATAACCCAATATTGAGTAGAACCGATTATTGTTTCCGTACAAGTTAGCCAACTTTTCCGAAAGGTTGGTCCGCTCATAGGACGATGCATTCCAAGCTGTCGCCGCGTCTTTCCACAGCCCGCCAGTCAGCGCACTATCCAGGAGACCTTTGACGTCGTCATTGAGCCCAGGCCAGTCGTTCTTCAGTTTTATCTTTTGCTGCGCCAGTTGTTCTTTCTCGCCCAGCAATTTTGTTAACTCGTCGCGCTGCGCATCGTCGACATTATTCATTCGGCGGGCAATGTCAGCACGGACGGCCTCTTTATCGGCGGGCAACCCATACGCATAGTCAAGAACGGCTTGGTCGAAATCATCTGTGTCGTTATTAACGTCGTCGCCGATGGTCATTCGCGCGCGTTGGACCTCTGCATTGAATTGTGCCTCGGCGGCGTCGCGAGAGCCTGCTTGCGCGACGCGTCGACTAATCGCGGCCTCCTTTGACCGACGCAAGTCCTCATCGTGATGCGGTGTACAAGCCTTACGAATTTTTAAAATCTCCAGTTCTTTCCATTGATCCGGCGCGGGAGACTGAATCGCCAGAATATCGAGCCGACGTAGGCGCGCTTGCGCGAGTGGATCGCCGGACAAGTCGGCATTCCGCAGTGTCCGTCGCTCCTCCCACATCTGTACGCTCATAGCGTTGCTTTCCACCAGCGCTTCCAAGGTTCGCAGTCTGGCGTCTGCAACATCGTCCAATGGCTCGCGAGCGTTGATTTCGGCTTCTTTATGCGCCGTCGAGTCGTAACTTTCCCGATCTTGCTCTGCGCGGTGCGTCCGAGCATCGCCATAGCTCGCGGGATTGCCGCACTTCATCGACTGGTAGCGCTCATGCATTCGCCATTCGGCCAAGGTGACGCCATGAATGTCTGCGATCCTTGCATCAATATTGTCTATGCGTCCGTTGATCTGCCTTTCAACGCTACCTAACCGCAGTTGACAATACCCGATCCACATCTGGCGAACCTTCACTGGATCGATATGTTCCGAACGGAATGCTGGATTGGGGACTGCGCGCCCCGTCGTTTCGTCTACCATCATTGGTTCGATATTATTCTTGATGGCCTCGGTGGTGCGGCACTCGAAGAACTCCACGACGGCTTTCATCTTTTTTGTATTTGCGGACGCCGATTTTTGCCCAGCCGTGACGAAAGCATACAGGCCGGTCACCAGATTGACGCCTAGTTGCGCATAAAAAGCGTTGCGCGAATTCTTTGTGTACTGCCCGGCAAAAGGCGTGAGCGCGTACGTCACGTTGACAACCCAATTGCAGATGTCCTGCGCCATGGTCGACGTGTTCTCGATGTCTTCAATCACCTTTTGCTTTTTAATCGCTTTCTTCGCAGCGGCGGCTTGTCTAAAGGCATTGTTCGCCGTAGTGGTGTCGATCTCTTCGTCGTCAGCATCGCCGCGCGCCGCATGAAGGGCGGCGGTCGCGGCGGTCGCTTGATCTCTCACAGACGACGGCGATAGCGATTCATCGTGTATGGCGTTGAAATTCGGAACGCCGCCGGCGCTTTGAATGGCGGCCCTTTCGTTGTCATAGGATTGGATTCTCTTTCGTAACAGCGGAATGAGTCCCAATTGGATGACAAAATTAGCGGTGAAGTAGGCGGCGTTTAGATACTTGGATTGGTCCTTCGCAACCGCTGCGTGCTGCAATCCAAGCGTGGGCAACAACATTGCGGTGGGCAGATAGTCGAGGACCAATGATTTGGCGCCATTCCAAAAATCGCGGTTCTTGGCGACGTCATGGTCTATTCCTAAACCGCGCGCGATTTCAGGAATGATTAATTTATCATCGGGATGGACGCTGCCCAGCATGACGAACGCTCTCACCAAAGCATCCCTGTCGATATTGATGTCGGGCGCCTTTTCGGTATCAACATATTCCTGAAAGCTGGCTTCCCATAAGTTAGTCGTTCGTTCCTGCTCTGAACGATGTTCGCCATCTTTGAGAACAAGCGCAGGGCTATGTCCATCTTCGGGGTCGGCGTTCGTCGTTTGCTGCGGACGAACGTTCACAGCAAAGGGGTCTTTATCGGCGGCGGGCATTCCAACCCATTGTTTTGGCGTCGCCGCATGGAGATTTTGAGGAAGCTGCGCTCGTCTTTCCACAGCCGACTGTTTTTCGCGCACCGCTGTTTCCCCGTACGTGCGCACCTCGTCGTAGGCCGCCATCAGCGTTGCTTGCCGTTTCGCCTCGCCTTCATCCAAGAAGGGGCGCTCAATGTTCGGCGCGGTTCGCAGGAGAGCAAGGATCTCTTGCGCTGTCTTTCTGGCGCTGTTGCGTGCGGGGAAGGCGCGCGAGGAGTAATAAAGGGCTTTTACACCGTTGGCGAGATTTTGCGGGGCGATGCTGAAGACGCGTCCCCATTGTTGCCAGTAATCATGTACAAAGTTGTCGAATCCCGCGCCCGTGGTCAAATCAATTGGAATCGTTATTCTCTCTCCGGTACTGAGAACGGCTGTCGTTGTCGGGCTCCAGGCCCCTAGGGTCATTTCATCGGTTACCGTCTGTCGGGCGGCATCCAATATGGCTGCCAGAGGGTCCTTGTTATCCGCCTTCATCACGCGCACCTCTCCCGTCATGAATGGAAGGTGCAGCCCATCTCCGACGCCTTTGAAGACCGCGGAAATGATGATTTTTTTTGCCTCTTCGACGTCTGTGAGATTGATGATCTGCGCTACCAAGGCGCTTACTGCGGGAGATAAGAGAATCGTATGAAGGGCGTGATAGTACCGCTGTGAAATTTGAGCCGCTTTCTCTCCCGGTTTCTTAAGACGCGCTTCTTCAAGCTCAAGACGAAATGTTTCAGGATCGTTCAAACATTTCCCAATAACGCTGTTGCGATTCAAGCTTTTCCAGCTGTCTTCAGTGAACGACTCGAACTTTCCCACTTCATCAAGAAGATTCTGAAAGTCTCGTCTCAGTGTCGCCAAAGTTTCGTCTTCGATTGCTGGTTGGTCATCCGACGTTTCAATTTGGCGGATTTGACGTTGGATTTCTCCCAATCGATGCTTGTAGATTTCTTGAATGTTTTTTATTTTTTGTTGTTCCAGCGACGTCCATGTCGCACGCACGGCCGCCGGATCGATATGAGAGACGTTGCGCTCCTCAAATGGAATTTCAGCTGCTTCTTTCTTCCAAAAATCGCCGAGGTCCACGTTAAGCTTCACCGCGTATGGGTGGGCGGGACCCTTATCGCCTGTCCCGGCGGCCCATTGGGTAAAGATCGAGGTGGCTTGGATAGTTAATCCGGCTCCCGTTACTGCGTAGCTGGTTTTCTCATCGCTAATCGCGCCGCCTACGGTAGTCAAGGTTTGTCCGATTCCCGCCCACACGTTGCTGTAGGCGCCGTACTCTTTACTGATGGTCTGCTGTTCGTTGCCGGCGACGGTAAGATCTATTTTGTTCTCCGCATCGGCTGCCTCGCTAAATCCTTGCTGTATGCGCTGCAGAAGGTCCTCGGACGTGCGTCCGTTATCTCGCAACTGATCGCGTAGCTCGTTGAGCAAGGCGCCGAGACTCTGGTCTGCGGCGTGCATCGCCGGGTAGTTCTCGTCGAGGTGCTTGAAGCTCGCGATGTTCTTTGCAAGATTGGGCGCGCCGCCGTCGCGTAACAGGTCTTGCCTGGCGTTTGTCTTAATCCGCCAAATGCCCGTGATCGGGGGGGACACGACGTTTTGACCGCTCCATAACAATAAGAATTTGGCGGCCTTGCCAAAGCGAGCTAAATGGGTGGCGCCGTCATGGTTTCCTTTGGCCGCTAATTGGTGACTGGCTTTTTGCGCGCCGAGATTAATCAACACGCCGGCAGACGAGAGGCCGAACACGGCGGTGCGGCCGAGGGCGCTGTGGACGCCTTCCCATCGACCGTGTTTCTTCATGCCTCTGTCATAAGCCTGGACGTCGACGTGATTCGCGCGCATGAAGTGATGCGTCGCGACCTTGAGGAGAATGCTTCTGTCGTATTTTTCGGGATGCGATTTGGCGTCATTAATTAGATCATCCGCATCTTCGCCAAACAACCGCTCGTATTCCGCGTCGCTAGGTCCGGCGACCTTGTTTCTCAATCGGCTGAAATATTTTTTTGGATAAAAAAGATTGGCGTAACGAGCAAGCTTTATGGCGGCGAATGCAGCGTTAGTGTCGACGGGCTCGGCATTCTGTCGGTTATATTCGCCCAGCAGCGACAGCATGTCGCTGTCTTCAAGTTCTTGTGACGTCTCGGCAAAAGACGGAGCATCTTGCCCTCGATCATGGTCATTACTCACTGCGCCCCCCATTTAACGATAAAGCAGTAAGTTGTTTTAATTACTGCGATTCGATTCCCACCTTAGAGGCGCGCCTTGAAGTTTGGAAATGATAAGAATTTATAATTGACCAACGTGAAGGACATAAAGGCGTCAACACGCTTATTAACTTATGGAGGGGATTTCTTTGGATGAAACAGAATGATCAGCGTCATTAATTTCAGTAAGCCGCAGCCCATCGATGGGCTGCGTTATCGTTCGTCACTCGTGATAATACTGCGGCGAGCATTGCGCTCTAGCGGGAAAAAATCGCTTCACCGGAATTCAACAAATCACTTCTCGCTCCAGCGATTTGTATTTGGATAGATCACTTGCGCTAGCGGATATATCGCTCAGCCAATCGCGCGGGATCGGCGCCCAGAAAATAAGCGGCTCGTAATCGCCACATCAGGATGATGGTTCGGATAACGCCGTATTTTTCCCACCGACGTCCCGACGTGGTCATGCGATTCGAAAGACAGACTGGAGGGCTGAGGCGTTTGAGCGCCTTACTCAATGCGATGTCTTCCATTAATGGGATGTTTGGGAATCCACCTGCCACATCGAAGGCGGTACGAGTGACGAATATTCCTTGGTCGCCAGTTGCAATTCCGGAAAGGCGCGAGCGCAAATTCATCATCCAGGCGATGAGACGAAACATTGGATTCGCGCCGGTGATGCTGACGTCGAATCGTCCCCAGACTTGTTTACCGGACGCTAGCGCTTTCAAGACGAGCAGATCAGCGTCTTGTGGCGGGAGCGAATCGGCGTGTAGAAAAAGCAAAACTTCGCCTATCGCAGCATTGGCCCCCGCGTTCATCTGGAGCGCGCGGCCACGAGGGGATTGCAACGTGCAGTCGGTATAACGCGCGCAAATCGATGTGGTGTTGTCGTTGCTGCCTCCATCGACCACGATGATTTCCGCGCCGTGTGCGCGCATGGGTTGCAGGGCGGTGAGAGTCGCCTCGATTGTCAGAGCTTCATTAATCGTCGGGATGATTATGGACAGGCGTGCGCCCATTAACGCCGCATCCACGCGTGATATTTCTCCACCCACCGCAGCAAGCCAACTGGCGCATGAGCGCGCTTCCATACGCCTGCCGCGTATTTGTTGGCTTCAGCCCATGTCGGGTAAATGTGTATCGTGGCGAGAATTTTATTGAGCCCGATGCCGTGACGCATGGCCGCCACATATTCCGCGATTAACTCGCCCGCGTGCTCGCCAACTATGGTGACGCCGAGAATTTTGTCTTTGCCGGGGACAGTCAACACTTTGACGACGCCATGAGCCGCTTCATCGGCGATGGCGCGGTCAAGGTCATCGAGTTTGTACGTCGTGACCTCATAGGGAATGTCTTTTTCCTTGGCCTCCAGTTCATTCAATCCGACTCTCGCTACCTCGGGATCGGTGAACGTCGCCCACGGAATGACGGAGTAATCCGCCTTGAATTTTTTGAATCCGCCGAACAGCGCATTGACTGACGCATACCACGCTTGATGACTGGCGGTGTGAGTGAACTGGAAAGGCCCCGCCACATCGCCGCAGGCGTAAATATTGGGATAAAGCGTTTGCAGGTATTCGTTGGTTTCCACTGTGCCTGTCTTGGTGGTTGGAATGCCTAGTTCCTCCAATCCGTAGCCTTTTGTGTTGGGAGTTCTGCCAACAGCGCATAGTAGTTCATCGAACGCGATGCGTAGCGTTTCCCCATTGCTCTCGCAAATCAGAATCTTCTCGTCGTTCTCGATCAGAAATTGTTTCGCTTTGTGATTGACCAAAACGTTGACGCCTTCCGCGCGGAAGCGCTGCATCACCATGTCGGAAATTTCCGGATCTTCGCGAATCAAGAGACGCGGGAGCATCTCCACTTGAGTGACTGCCGATCCAAAGCGCGCGAAACATTGCGCAAGCTCGCAGCCGATAGGGCCGCCGCCCAGTACGACGAGACGCTGGGGAAGTTTGCGCAATGACCAAATGTCGTCGGACGTGTAACAGGCAATTTCTTCAATACCAGGAATCGGCGGCGCGAAAGGCCGCGCGCCAGCTGCGATGACGATGGCGCGTGTGGTGAGAGTCTGAATGCCTTGCGCAGTATTGATTTGAACAGAGTAGGGCGATGTGATCTTGGCGTCGCCTTGAATGCATTCAACGCCCAGCGCTGTGTAGCGCTCGGTGGAGTCATGTGGTTCTATGCTTTTAATCACGCGTTGCACGCGTTCCATGACGTCAGCAAAATCAAACTCGGCTTTGGCTTCGCGAATACCGAATTCTTTCGCGCGACCGATTTGAGATAGGAGCCTCGCCGAGCGGATGAGCGCCTTTGATGGAACGCATCCGGTATTCAGACAATCGCCGCCCATCTTGTGCTTTTCGATCAGCGTGACCTTCGCTTTCACTGCGGTTGCGATGTAGGCCGTGACCAAGCCGGCAGAGCCAGCGCCGATGACGATGAGATTGCGATCGAACTTGCGCGGCTTTGGCCATTTGCTTAGCACCTTGCGAGTTTTGAGGATGTTGATCGCTTTCTTTGCAATCAGCGGAAAGACGCCCAGTAGAAGAAACGCCGACAACAGTCCGGGCGAAAGAATGTCTCTGACCGATTGTGTTTGCGCTAGTTGAGTGCCCGCATTTACGAAGACGACCGTCGCGGTGAGCATGCCCAACTGACTAACCCAATAGAAGGTTTTGGTTTTGATCGGCGTGAGCCCCATTGCCAAATTGATCGCGAAGAATGGAATCTGTGGGATCAAGCGCAACGTGAAGAGATAAAAGCCGCCTTCTTTTTCAATGCCCGCGTTAATCGTTTGCAGTTGCTTACCGAACTTGCGCTGCACCCAATCTCTTAATAAAAACCGTGATACCAGGAAGGCCAGCGTTGCGCCGATTGAGGCCGCGAAGGAGACGAGAATGGATCCCCATACAACGCCGAATATCGCGCCGGCGGCTAAGGTCATGATCAACGCGCCCGGCAGAGACAAACCTGTTACGGCGACATAGATGGCGAAGAATATAGCGGAGGTTCGCCAGGGATGGGCGTTGAAGTGGGCGGCAATGGCGGCTTGTTGGGATTTGAAATAACCCAGGTCGAAGTAGCGGCCGAGGTCCAGGAGATAGAACGCGACGATCAGTGCGACGACAAAGAGAAACGCGAGAAGGCGGGGTTTCTTCATTGGATAATTCAACCTAGAAACGGCGATTGGACGTGCCCGAGTGTGCGTTTTTTGGGGCGTCCGGCTAGACGCGACGAGGCGGCATGGCCATTCCATGCAAGGAGGAGCAACAACGCCGGGCGGCCCAGAAAATGCGCAATCGGGTAAGTAGCGTGCTTACTAAATTGGTGAACGGTAAAAAGGCAATAATGTTCACACATGCAATACCTTAATGTAGGCAACAAGCGGCCAATCGCCGTTTCTAGGTTCACACTAATGCGCCGCCGCAACTAGATCCTTGCCCCGCCGTGCACCCATAACAATGGTCCCTTACGACGATGGGGTTGTTGTTCAGGTCCTTGCCGATCAATTCCGTTAAATGCGTGCGGGGGCGATTGGCGTAGTGCAGCGGTAGGCCGAGCATTTGATTGAAGTCGCAGTCGTATAGGTAGCCTTGCCAATCGATCGAGAGTAGGTTTCGGCACATCACGGATTCCAGATTCGCCGGCTGATACGCGCTGACAAGGAGATCCATATAAGTCTCGAACTGACCTTTGGAGATCAATGTGCTGCCGAAACGCTGGATCGGCATGTTGGCGATGGTGTAGAGGCGATTGAATACGATGCTGAAATGGTCGAACAGTTCCCGGCGATAATCGGCCTCCAGTTTTTCCTGCGGCGGCGGCAGTGACGGGCCTTGCGGGTTGTAAACCAGATTGAGGGGCAGGCCGGAATCCGGTTTTCCATAACCGAGCGCATTGAGCGTTTTCAAGGCGCGAATGCTTTTGTCATAAACGCCTTTGCCGCGTTGTTGATCAACGAAGGCTTCGGTATAGCAGGGGAGGGAGGCGATGACCTCAACTCGATGTTCGGCGAGAAAATCCGCCAAGTCTTCCTGACCGGGTTCTTCGAGGATGGTCAGATTGCAGCGATCAATGACATGGACGTTGAGTTTGCGCGCCTCTTCCACGAGATAGCGGAACGTCGGGTGCAACTCAGGGGCGCCGCCGGTGATGTCCAGCGTTTTTAAATTCGATTGACGGATGAAATCGATGATGGCGCGCGCCGTTTCGTCGGACATCATTTCAACGCGAGTAGGCCCGGCGTTGACGTGACAATGCAGACAAGTTTGATTACACCGGTAACCCACACTTACCTGAAGAATTTCCAGCGCCTTGCGTCGGATCGGCGGAAATTGCCGGGACTTCATGAGATGCAATGTGGCGTGCATGGCGAATTCTGCTTTCGAAATTACGCCACCATTCTCACGGCGTCGGTAATGGTGGCGCTTAGGATCGGGTACGAAATAACGTCCCGATTTATCCTGCGTCTGCCGGGCGCGCTCCAGCGCTGCCCCTCGCTTATCGCTTATGTAGTCCCGCTACACCGCGCTTCGGGGCGCTTTGTAGCGCATACCGGCAGGCTTGTCTAAATCAGGAAGTTATTTCGTACCCGATCCTTAATTCGTGTCCAGCTAGCTCGAGACTCGTGGGGGCGCCGAAAGGCCTACCACCATCTCCACCATGGCCGTTCCGGGCTATCGATTCCGGATAAATAACGGCTTTGAGGGAAGTTCTTTTTCATCACGCGCGCCGCGTCATCGCGTAATTGGGTCAAACCAAGACGGTCATAAGCCTGCACCATAATGGCGAGAGCCTCTTCCGTCGCCGGGGCTCCGGGGTGATTTGTCACCGCGAACTGCGCGCGATTAGCCGCGGCCAGAGGAGCTCCTCGTCGCATGTAATAGCGAGCCACATGAACTTCGTGCATGGCTAATGCGTTGGTGAGGTACTCCATGCGCTGCCGGGCGTCGGTTGCATAGCGGCTGTCTGGAAAGCGCGTTACGAGTTCCTTAAAGGTCTCGAAAGAATCGCGAGCGGCTTTTGGGTCGCGGTTGGACAAATCGTCGCTGGCGAGAAAACCGAACAATCCAAGATCCGCATTGAAGTTGACCAAACCTCTGAGGTAATAAGCGTAATCGACGGCCGGATTCGTCGGGTTCTGTTTAATGAATCGATCGCATGCGGCGATGGTTTCCGGGACGTTTTTCTGTTTGTAATGCGCATACGCGATCTGCAGTTGGGCTTGCTGCGCGTAACGGCCATAGGGATAACGCGCTTCCAATGCTTCGAAAGATTTGATCGACGTCTCATAATTGCCGGCGTTCAATTCTTGCATGGCTGCATCGTAAAACTCTTCGACTGTCCAGTCTTTCCGAGGATCGTGATTTCCGGAGAAAAGTCCGCAACTGCTGAGGAGGGATAACTGCAAGACGAGGATAATTGCCGCTAAACTACGGTTCATGATGGATCCTAAAAATATACCTGCGGATTATAGCGCAACGGACGAGGACGACGCAGGCGTCATCACGTTGGACATTCCCGCCGACTGTGTCGGCATGCGGCTTGATCAGGCGCTTGCCCGATTGCTCCCCGAATATTCGCGTAGCCGATTGCAGAGTTGGATACGCGATTCGCTTGTCGTGGTCGACGATGCGCCAGCAACGGTTTCGCAAAAGCTGCGCGGCGTGGAAAAAATATCTGTCGCCGTGCAGCCGGACGCGGACGAGTTGGCTTTCACCCCCGAGGCGATTCCGCTCAACATCGTATTCGAGGACGATGCGCTGATTGTGCTGAACAAACCCCCGGGTTTGGTCGTACACCCCGGCAACGGGAACTGGTCGGGCACGCTACTCAATGGTTTGCTGCATCACTGCGCGTCCCTTACCGGGGTTCCGCGCGCTGGCATCGTTCATCGGCTCGACAAGGATACCAGTGGGCTGATGGCGATCGCCAAGACGCTTATCGCCCAAACTCACCTTGTTCGTCAATTGCAGGCTCGTTCGGTGAGTCGGGAGTATCTCGCCATTGTCGATGGCGCCGTGACGCGGGATGGCTCAGTGGATGCGCCTATCGGCCGTCACCCGCGCGAACGCACTCGCATGGCCGTTGTTTCCCAGGGCAAGGAGGCGGTAACGCATTATCAAGCGCTGGAGCGATTGCCGCATCACACCTTGGTTGCTTGCCGACTGGAGACGGGGCGCACCCACCAGATTCGCGTGCATATGCAGTCCTTGGGTTTTCCGCTGGCGAGCGATCCGGTGTATGGCGGGCGTCCAAGGGCTTTACCCGAGCCGGTTCGTCAGGCGCTGGAGGTTTTTGGACGGCAGGCGCTGCACGCGCGTCGTTTGGCGTTGCGACATCCAACAACGGAGGAACTGATGTCCTGGGAAGCGCCATTACCTGCGGACATGCAGACGTTGCTTGATACGTTGCGGGTTGGAGGTTAGGCGCTTTGTGCTGATCGAAATAAGTAAGTTAGAACTGGCTCCAGAAGTCTCTATTTACGCTGCAACGCCGCGATTCGATCTTCAATAGGCGGATGACTGGAAAACAACGCCATCAGCG
>DATLHW010000069.1:0-6805 GCA_035539675.1 Burkholderiales bacterium
GCCGCGCTAGTGCTTCTGGATGACGATTTTTCGTCCATTGTGGCGGCGATCAAACTAGGCCGGCGCATCTTCGACAATCTGAAGAAGGCCCTGGCGTTTGTAATTGCCGTGCACATTCCCATTATCGGCTTGTCCTTGATCCCGGTCGCGCTCGGCTGGCCGCTCTTGCTCCTGCCGGTTCACATTCTGTTCTTGCAACTGATCATCGATCCGGCCTGCTCGATTGTTTTCGAAGCCGAACAAGAGGAAGCCGACATCATGCAACGGCCGCCACGACCGCGCGATGCGTCGCTGTTCGATCGCAAGACGGTAGCCCTTGGCGTGATGCAGGGCCTCATACTTCTCGCGGTCCTGTTAGCTATCTATGGCGCCGCTCTGTCCCTCTCCCTGGGAACGGAAACGGCGCGGACCTTGACCTTCACAACCATGGTAATCGCCAACCTCGGCTTGATCTTCGCCAATCGAACCCGCTCATGGAATATGCGAACCATGTTCGTAAGCCATAATCCGGCGCTTTGGTGGGCGACTATCGGTACGTCTCTTTTATTAACGCTCGTTATGTATGTTCCCGTTTTGCGAAACCTCTTCTACTTCGCCCCCCTAGATAGGAACAGCATTATCGTTGTCTTAATCGCCGACCTGGCGTGCGTGATGGCGTTCGCTCTGGCGAAGCGTGCGTTGCGCCCGACTTATCCAAATTCCGGAATTCGTCGCCCGGATTAGCGAAGCGTCATCCGGGCTACCTTATGTTGAAAGGTGTTCGGATAGTTAATCCTAGCCTCATTCAAAGCATAAAAAACCCGGATGAGGCCTACGCCCCGATCCGGGTTATGTGAATACAGCGGACTATTAAATAGACGCCTACAACAACACCCTCTCTATCCCGCCGTTATTAGCTTTCTGCACATAATCCGCCATCCAATTTTCTCCCAGCAAGTGCTTCGCCATTTCCACAACGATGTAGTCGGCGGTTGTGCCGGAATCGTTGTTGTAACGCGACAGCCCCTGCAAGCAGGATGGGCACGAGGTCAAAATCTTCACCTCACCGGAGAACCCGTCGCTACGCACTTTGTCGGCGCCCTTACGCATCTCTTCTTCCTTGCGGAAACGTACCTGAGTGGAAATATCGGGGCGTGACGCCGCGAATGTTCCCGACTCGCCGCAGCACCGGTCGTTGAGATCGACCTTCGAACCCATCAATTCATTCACAACCTTCATGGGCTGATAAGTCTTCATCGGCGTGTGACAAGGATCGTGATACATGTAGCGCACACCTGACACGCCTTCCAACTTCACGCCTTTCTCCAACAGATACTCGTGAATATCCAAGAGTCGGCAACCAGGGAAAATTTTCTCGAACTCGTATCTCTGCAACTGATCCATACAGGTGCCGCAAGAGACGATGACGGTCTTGATATCCAGATAGTTGAGTGTGTTGGCGACGCGGTGGAAAAGCACCCGATTTTCCGTGGTGATTTTTTGGCCCTTGTCTTCGTGTCCCGACGAGGTCTGCGGGTAACCGCAACACAAGTAACCGGGCGGCAGGACCGTTTGCGCGCCGACTTCGTAGAGCATCGCCTGCGTGGCGAGGCCCACTTGGCCGAACAGACGCTCGGAGCCACAGCCAGGGAAATAGAACACCGCCTCCGAGTCCTCGTTGACCTTGGCGGGATTTCGGATGATAGGAACAACCGTGCTGTCCTCAATGTCGAGCAAAGCGCGCGAGGTCTTCTTCGGCAAACCACCGGGCATGGGCTTGTTGATGAAGTGAATGACTTGCGCCTTGATATCGGACTTGCCGAGCGTGGAGGGCGGACGAGTCGTCTGCGGCTGAATGACGCCCAATTTTTTCGCCACGCCGTGCGCGAATCGCTGCGCTTTGTAACCCCACTCGATCATCACCTTGCGCGTCAACTTGATGGTTGCCGGATCGGTCGCGTTGAGGAAGAACATTCCCGCCGCCGTGCCCGGATTGAATTTCTTCTGCCCCTGCTTGCGCAGGAAGTTACGCATGGCGATCGATACATCGCCGAAGTCGATATCGACGGGACAGGGATTCACGCATCGATGGCAGACGGTGCAATGGTCCGCCACATCGCTGAATTCCTCGAAGTGCCGTATGGAAATTCCGCGCCGGGTTTGCTCTTCGTAGAGGAATGCTTCGACGATGAGCGAGGTCGCAAGGATTTTGTTACGCGGGCTGTAGAGCAAGTTCGCGCGAGGCACATGTGTCGTGCAAACCGGCTTGCACTTGCCGCAACGTAGGCAGTCCTTGACCGAATCGGCGATCTGCCCGATCTCGCTCCGCTCCATGATTAAACTTTCATGGCCGATCAAGTTGAAGCTGGGCGTGTAAGCATTGGTCAAATCGCCGCCGGGCATCAGCTTGCCCTTGTTGAAACGACCCTCCGGATCGACCTTCTGCTTGTACGCAACAAAGCTTTGCATTTCCGCTTCATCGAGGAACTCCAGCTTGGTGATCCCAATACCGTGCTCACCCGAAATCACGCCGTTCAACCGGCGCGCAAACGTCATGATCCTCACCACCGCGGCATTAGCTTCCTGCAACATGCCGTAGTCGTCGGAGTTCACCGGAATGTTGGTGTGCACGTTGCCGTCGCCCGCATGCATGTGCAAAGCAATCCAGACGCGGCTTTTCAGCACTTCCTTGTGAATAGCCTTGGCGCGTTCGATGACAGGGGCCAGCGACCGGCCATTGAAAATCTGCTCCAACGGCTTGAGGATTTCGCGTCTCCAGGAAACACGAAGGCGATGGTCCTGCAGAACCGCAAACACACTTTCCGAGTCCGGGAACGACGATTGATCCCCGAATTCCTTGCTGATTTGATCTGCCGACGCATCCAGGTTATCCAGCAGCCAAGCCCAACGCTTTTGAGCGCCAGCCAGTAATGCCCGTGCCTGATCCGCTCTATCGGCAAGCAGTTCGGTCTTATCGATTTCCTCTTCGTCTTTGCCAATCGGCAAATCGCCTGCGAAGAATTCATTCAGCGCATCGAGAAGTTTTAGCTTGTTCTTGATGGAAAGTTCGATATTGATGCGTTCAATGCCATCGCAATAATCGCCCATGCGATTAAGCGGAATCACGACGTCTTCATTAATCTTGAAGGCGTTCGTGTGCTTGGCGATTGCAGCGGTGCGCGAACGATCCAACCAGAATTTTTTCCGCGCCTCCGGGGTGACCGCGATAAAGCCCTCGCCGGAGCGCGCGTTGGCGATGCGCACCACTTGCGACGTGGCCTCGGCGACTGCGTTCTCATCGTCGCCGACGATATCGCCGATCAACACCATCTTCGGCCGGCCATGCACCTTCGATTTTGTCGCGTAACCGACCGCCCGGACGTAGCGCTCGTCCAAATGCTCCAAGCCAGCCAGAACCGCGCCGCCCGGTTTGGTATCGAGATAGTTCTTGATCTCGACAATCGAGGGCACCGCGTCTTTCACCTGACCGAAAAACTCCAGACATACCGTTCGCGTGTGCTTGGGCATGCGATGCAAAATGAATCGCGCCGAGGTGATAATGCCATCGCAGCCTTCCTTCTGAATACCGGGAAGACCCGCGAGAAACTTGTCCGTGACGTCCTTGCCGAGGCCAGTCTTGCGGAAACGGGCGCCTTCAATCTCCAGGATCTCTTCGCTCTTCAACGTCGAACCATCCGCCTTGAGTCGGCGAATGCGGAATCGCGTGAGCGGAACGTCATGAATTTTCCCCAGATTGTGGTCGAGCCGCTCCACTTCCAGCCAATCGGCGTCCGGCGTCACCATGCGCCAGGAGGCGAGATTGTCGAGCGCGGTGCCCCACAACACGGCTTTCTTGCCGCCCGCGTTCATTGCGACGTTTCCGCCGATACAAGAAGCATCGGCGGAAGTCGGGTCGCATGCCCACACCAGCCCCGCCGCTTCCGCCGCCTCCATTGCGCGACGAGTCACTACGCCAGCGCCGCAACGAATCGTGGATACCGGCTGTTCAACGCCCGGAAGGTTGGTCTTCTCCACAGAACCGAGGGTATCCAGCTTCTCCGTGTTGATAACCGCCGAGAAGCGCGTCAGCGGGATCGCGCCGCCGGTATACCCGGTGCCGCCCCCTCTGGGAATAATGGTCAGCCCAAGCTCGATACACGCCTTCACCAACGGCGCGCACTCGGCTTCGGTATCCGGGCAAATCACGACAAACGGATATTCCACGCGCCAGTCGGTCGCGTCCGTCACGTGCGAGACGCGGGCAAGGCCGTCGAACTGGATGCTGTCCTTACGCGTGTGGCGGGAAAGCTCTTTCAGAACCTTTTTGCGTAGTTTCTTCGTCTCGCCAAAATCGACCTCGAAGGCGTCCACGGCCTTATGCGCCGCCGCGACGAGTTCACTGACCTTCAGCGCACGCGTCGGCTCGCTTTGCGGGGCAAGGGCTGCCTCGGGGTCGTGGGCGATATCATCGACACGGCGCATCTCGATATCGCGCAAACGGTGTCGCATCGCCTCGACCAAGGCGGACAGGCGCTTGGGATTGTCGAGCAAGTCGTCCTGTAAATAAGGATTTCGTTGCACAACCCAGATGTCGCCCAATACTTCATACAACATTCGGGCAGACCGGCCGGTTTTTCGCTCGGCGCGTAATTCGTCGAGCACCCGCCACATGTCTTCGCCAAGCAGGCGAATGACGATCTCGCGGTCTGAAAAGGAGGTGTAGTTATAGGGAATCTCACGCAGGCGTGTGGCGAGCGGTTGATCAATCTTGAGGTGCGGGGGAAGGTGGGTGGCGTTCATGATTGGTATTTTATCGCATGGCGCTGTCAGATCGCTGCATATCCCTATGAGAGTTAGGGTTGATCCTTTGCTGTCCACGGGATTTCTGTTCGATTACCCTTCAATTCGAAACTTCATTCAACTTAGCCCGGATATTTCATAAATTGCACGAACCCTCGCTGGTCTTTTGATCCGTAGGGAAATTTTGTTCAGTCGGACGTATGAATAACTACGCCGCTCCTTCACAAAATTCCCCTACGAATAAGAATTCGGGAATCAAAATCCGGCGCGATCATCTCGCGAATTTACGAAATATCCGGGTTAGACATGGCGATTGGAACATGTGGCGTTAGAAGGTCAATCTCGTATGTTCGATAGCGCAGCCATTGGCAAGTCCGCGATCCGGTACTGCCCACTGGTGACCGCAGCCGCCAGCATTTCCAGGGTTTGCTCCTGCAAAAGATTGAGGACCTCCTGCTTAATCGGTTTCCATTTTGCGTGCATGGGGCAGGGCGTCGAATCGCTGCATATCTTAAGCCCCAATACACAGCTTTCGACAAAGCCCGCGCCTTCCGTCAGATTCACAATTTGCATCAGGTCGGTTTTATCCGCGCCTTGCCGCAAACGAAATCCACCCTGGGGGCCTCTATAGGACGCGAGTAGATTGCCCTTACTCAACGTTTGCATGATCTTCGCCAGATAGGCCGCGGGCACGCCCAGACGCTCCGCAACGTCGCGCGCGAGAATGGGTCTGCCCGGCGGTTGCGTCGCGATATAAATAAGCGTTTGTATGGCGTATTGGCTAGTGCGGGAAAAAATCATGGAAAGGCGCTATTCACCGAGCAACTGATTGGTAACCCACCATTTAAACGGCGGTGCATGCCGGGCGGCTTTTAACACGCCCGAGCGCGCTAGTCTGGCAGGGACGCTATCGTCCGTAAATAGCTTGATCAGCGCATTCGTGGCCAGATAGATCGGTAATGTAGCTTGCCGATGCATCGCGGAGTAACGCGCCAGTGGCGACGGGGCGCCGACGTCAAGGCCGCAGTTCATCCCCTTTTTGATTTGCGCGGTGAGCGTTTCGACACCGTATAACCCGAAATTGTAGCCGTGAGCCGTGACTGGATGCATGCCCACCGCTGCGTCTCCTACTAGCGCAAAGCGCTGCGCGTGGAAGCGTCGGGCGTATGCGGCGACGAGCGAAAATCCATGGCGCCGGCCGTCGAGTTGCATGGCGCCCAATCGTCGTTGAAGCTTTTCTTCGACGTATTGCGCAAAAGCCGCTTCCGCGCCGCATATTAACGCTGCCGCCTCGCTTGGCGTTACGGTGATAACCGCGGAGCAGCTTGTTCCCCGTTCGCCGCCTAAAGGCAGGATCGCCAGCGTTCCGCCGTAGCAAAAACATTCATGGGCAATCGCGTTGTGAGGCTTTTCGTGTCGCATGCGACACACGATGATCGTTCGCCCAAAGTCATGCGTGTCAGTCGCGATGCCCATTTGGCGGCGCGATTGAGAAAAACGACTGTCGGCGGCGACTACGAGTTTGGCGCGCAAACGGCAATTATTGGCGAGCAACACCTCACCATATCGATGGTTGACGTCGATGGACTGAACCTCAGCGCCAGGAAAGACCCGAACATTTTGTAGTTCGGCCACCCGCTGAAAGGCCGCTTTGCGGATGGCGTGGTTGGGCGTTAGAAAACCCAGCGCCTGCGTACTATCGCTCTCGGCGGCGAAGCGCAAGAACGACGCGGAGACGCCGTTCACTACACGCGCCTCACGGATAGGGGAAACATCGCTTGGGTTCAGGCGATCCCACATTCCCAATCCGGTCATGATGCGTCGTGCGCGATGACTCAGCGCGATTTCCCGCCCGTCCGGGGCGGGTTCCTGCAATGCATTCAGCGACTGTTTTTCGATGATGGCGGTTTTAAGTCCCAACCTTCCCAAGGAAATCGCTAGCGCCAACCCTGCCGGGCCAGCGCCAATAATCACCACATCGAAATCGAGGTTGCTTGCATCCAAATTTTACGGCGCTCCAGGATCA
>DATLHW010000070.1:0-17468 GCA_035539675.1 Burkholderiales bacterium
GAAAGGGCGTCCGTTGACGCTGCACGCCTTCGTCCAGGCGCAATACGCCGAACGAAACGGAGATCAGGAGAAAAAAGCGGCGTGGGACGCGGCGATGCAAACGGTCGGCGTGCTGGGGCTGCCGCGCGGGTTGGATATCGAGGCGGCGCGGACGAACGTCCTTGCGCAGCTCGAACGCCTGGTGCCGGGATTTCCCGAAACGGCGACAAAGACCAGGTCCAAAGGAAAACAGCGGGCGACGGAAACGGGCGAAGCGGCCGCCCAGCCGGCAGCAAACGATAACTCGGGAGGAGAGACGTCCGCATATCCAAGGACGACCCTCCAATTATCAAGAAGTCTGAAGCAGACATGGCCGAATAGTGTTAAGCATTTTCAGTCGCTGCATGACGCCTGGATACGCCATCCGGACGGCCGTCTCAAGCATGGAGAGAATCTCGCCGCCAAGGACGAAAAAACGCAACTGCTGATCGATCTCGCGGCGCTATGCCGGGCGAATCCGGGCTTGCCGCTGGAGGAGGATGGGGAAGCCTTCCCGGACGCGTATCGCCATGCCTTTCCCGGCGTCTGGGGCGTCGATTTCGAAGTCATCGTCAAGCACGATGGCGTGACGCTGACCAATGTCTGGTTGTCGGCTTTTGAAGAGAAGCGCTATCCGATAAGGGAGCTCGTCAAGACATCCACGAACCTTTGGCGAATACTGCGGGAGAAAGCCACCATCGACGGCGCGCTAAGGCCGGATCGGGAGAGCCTATGGAGTCAGTGGAATGCTCAAAGAAAATCCGGCGCCCACATCGACAGCTACGATCCGATCGTGACTCATCTAAAGAATCAAGCATCGGTCCGGCATCAATCCGATATTCCTAAAATCGATGGAAACCTGTCATACGAAATCGCGCGGCGATGTCCGCAAGCGAACGGAGAAGCGTATCCGGTTGAATATTTCAACAACGGGATTCTGCCCGGACTTCACCGCTACATTTTTGACGTTCCGGAATGGAATATTAAGTCGCTCGACGTCGTCATCCTTCATGAAGAGAACACGGCGGTGGCCCTCAAGCTTTGGCTATTGGGCGCGGGTGATCGTCAAAACGATTCGGGGACAGTCAGGCGTTCTATTTGCCAATTATTTCGTGGTACTTATAGCGAGGACTTCATGGAATCGCTGGCGAATCCGTCGAAGCTGATCGCCAATCACGCGATCTGTAATGTTTTTGAGAACGTAATGCAATCGTCCCCCCTGATTAAGACGCTCGTCGCGCAGTGGAAACAGCAGAGCGGAGAATCGGAAAAACAAGAAAAGAGCGTCTGGAACTTTATAAACGCCCTCGCCGGGTTGTGTCATCCGAAAGAGGGACGTCCGGTAAAAGTAAAAGTCGATGACAGAGAGGAGATGACGGCGCCCGATCTTTACGCCTATACGCATTCCGAGTGGGGATATACGTTCGAGCTGCTCGTCAGACATGACGGACGAAGGCTGCAAAACATTCGATTCTTGTCTATACAAGCGCAGAGGACCAATCGCGAAGAAACGCTTTTCACCCCGGAAGAGGCGATAAAAAGCATGCGTGACAGCAACAAGGAGTGGGCCTCTCAGCCGGAGAAGCAGGCTATTTCACGCGGTGTACAGAACCGCCACCCCAAGATTGACGCTCCACACGGTTTCAGCACAAACAATACAGGGCTTGACAAGCTGGTGGCGAGTTTTCGCGCGCATCCGGTGGACGGTCAATACGATAATTTTTGGGCGCCGCTTCATTGGATCAAGGTGGAGCTCGCGCTCATCAGCGAGGAGGAAAAAGAAACACGGCGCCCGGTGAAGGATGAGAACGGCGACGTCGTCCCGAACGTCTACGAATATGACGTGGCGCGCTGGGGCGAACGTTTCCATTTTTACGTTAAATATGACGGCGAGCGCATCGACAGCGGTCGGCTCGGCGAGCAGGTTTATATTGGCTCCGATCGACGCGAAAAATACACGATCGCCCAGCCAAAAAGCCGGGCGAGGATATTGGATGGCCTTATCTACGACGACTCTCCGAAAGAGGCGATGCGCCGGGCGCGCAAGCGTATAGCTCAAGATCGCGCCGCCGAACAACACCCGCCGCGCCGAAGAAGAACGACGCAAGACGGCAGCCCGGACACGGAGGAGCCGGGCGCCGTCGCGGCGGTTTCACAACCGGGAGCGTCCGACGATGGGGCCGCCGACGAACCGGCGTCCGCCGGCGCGCTAACGCCTCATCGGGAGAGCCTGGAAAGTCAGTGGGCGAGTCAAAAGCAATTCGGCGCTTTTGAACCGATCGTGACGGTTCTTGAGGCGTTAAGACGCCCAGCAGCGGGCGGGCGCCGATCCGGTCTTCCTAAAATCGATAAAAACCTGTTAGGCGAAATCGCGAAGCGATGTCCTGGCGCGGAGGGACAAGCGTATCCGGTTGAATTTTTCAACAACGGCGTGCTGCCCAGACTTTACCGCTATCGTTTTGCTGTCCCGGAATGGGAAACGTCGCTCGATGTCGTCGCGCATCTTGAAGAAAACAGGGGCGTCGTCCGCTATCTATGGCCATTGCGCGCGGGAGATCATTCAAACGATCCCGAGAAAGTCAAGCGCCTTATTCTTCGATCCTTTGAAGCGCACGGCCCGGACTTTACCCGGTCGCTGACGAATCCGTCGAAACTGATGATCGAGAGCGGGAGCTGTATTCCGCTTTTCAGAAAGATGAATTCGCCCCTGATTCAGAAGCTCGCCAAGCAGTGGAAACAGTCGATCGGCGGATCGAAAGAACTGGACAAGATCAACAAGGCCAAATTTCACTTTTTGGCCGCCGTCGCCGGCTTGTGTCATCCGAAAAAGGGAGATCCGGTGGAAATCGACGCCATGACGGCGCCCGATCTTTACGCCTATTCGCTTTCCGCATGGGGATCTGCATTCGACATACTCGTCAGACATGACGGAAGAACGCTGCAAGGCATTCGATTTTTAAAGATACAAGCGCTGGGAAAAAACGACGAAAAAGAGCTTTGCTCCCGGGAAAAAGCAATCGCGTCCATGCGTCAGGCACTAAGCCAGGAGTGGGGTTCTCAAGCGGAAAGGCCGGCGGCTTTGCGCGAGGCGCAGCGCCGGCATCCCAAGCTGATGTCCACAGACGCCCACCGCTACGTGGACGCCATATTCGAACCGCTCATGAATTGTTTTCGCGCCCATAAGGTGAGCGGTCAATATCCTAATTTTTACGCGCCGCTTCATTGGATCAAGGTGGTAATCGCGGGCCTCTGCGAAGAGCCGGACATAAAAAAGCAACGGACCGCGGTGACGAACGACAACGGCGACGTCGTCCCGAACGTCTACGAATATGACGTAAAGCGCTGGGGCCAACGTTTCCATTTTTATGCGAAATACGACGGCGAGGGCATCGAGACCATCCGGCTCGGCGAGGAAGTTTGGCTTGGCGTCAATCAACCCCAATACACGATTGCCGATCTGAAAAAAAGTCGAGCCCAGATATTGAGCGTGCTTGACCGCCGCGTCTCCGATGACGTCCCCGAACAACGCCCGGCGCGTCCCCAAAAAAGAAGGCGGCAAAAAGACGATTCGGATTCGGCGGCGTCATCAGGTGACGAAGGCGCCTTGCCTGATGAGACGAATCAACGCGAGGTTGACGACCAAGCGTCCGATAAACGCACTCCCGCCCGTCGGCGAAAACGCGCGGCAGCGAATGACGAGAGCAAAGCAACACAACAACCGCCGCGCAAAAAGAGAGCCGCCGGGAAAAAGGATTCGAACATTGAAACGCCGGGCGACGCCACAGCCGTTTCGCAACCTTCGGTGTCCGAAGACTTAGCAGCGGAAGCGCCGGCCATCGGCGATCCGCCATCCACCGCCGCCAACGAACCTGCTCCCCCGACGACGGATTCGCCTGGCGCACCATCCGCCGAGCTGGCGATGTTCGGTCAGACCGAAATGGAGAAGCGGTTGGCCGGCTTGAACCTGGAGTTTTACTACCTGTCCGGCGGAAAGATTACGGGAAAAGGCCCCATCCTGCCGTGCGGCCTGGTCGCGTCGATCCTGTTACTGCCGCGACTGCAAGCGGCGGCGCGCGCCGACGACGAAACCTTCAACACGGAAATGACCGCCTTCGCCGACACAATCAACGCCATGGCGCAACAGTGCGATGCGGAAACGAAGCAGGGGCTCATTGGGAATCAGCGCAAGACAGACATCGCTTGGGAGTTGACGAAAAACGGCGTCGGCCGTTTTTTCCTAACCGATGCGTGGGCGAAGTTCGACGACATGCACGCCCGGCTTCTCTCGCACCGGTTGCGAAATAACGCCGACGCGCTCCAGGAAGCCCTGGCGACGTCGCATCAGGCCGGCGAGCGCATCCTGCTGCTCACCTTAAGGGCGGTCGGCGCCCGCCTGAAGGGCGTTCAGAACAACGACATCGGGATCTCCAAGGAGCATTTCGTGGTGTTTGTCCCCGAGCGGAAAGACGGCGCCGACGAACCGACGCAATGGCGTTTATACGACCCCATCAAACAAGACGATTTATTGAATGACCCCGACCATATCGATCGGCATCGGCCGCTCGTGACGCAGGAGGCGCTCTTGGCGTTAGGAAAATCCGCCCATCACCTCTGGTCGGCGCGGCGACAACGCGGCCGACAAAGCGTCGTCATCGACATCGAGAAACGGATCCTTGCACCCGCGCCGCCGCCGTCCGGCGCCGAAATCGTCCCGATCAGGGACGATTCGCCGCCGCCCACAAATCGTCGCCCGGACAAACGCAGTCCCTTCGTCGACAAACTGCTCGAAGCGCAGCGGTTGACTACGCGACAGGTCGAGGAGTTGGATCGACTCTATCCGCACCCTCCCGGCTGGACGCTCGTCGCCAGCGAGCAGCAGGCGCCTGTCCCGCTAAAGGACACGCCGTTTGCCGCGATCAAAGCGCCGCACGTCACAGACGCCGGCGAGCTGTCTTTCTGCGTCGCGCTTCCCGCGGCCTCAAACGAGAACCGACATCACCCGCAACGGCTGGTATTGATCGGCCCGCCCGAGACGCCGCCGGATCTGCAAGAAGCCATTCGACAGGCTATCGCCAACAAACAAGCCTTACCGACGTTCACGCCCGATCTGACCGAACAACAGGAATACCTACAGCCGCAACGAAGCGTGCGCCGCCCATTGCCCACGCCTTCTCTGCCGGAGGCGCCAAGGGCAAAGCGGCGGAAAAGAGGTCTTTAGAAGCGAGGCATACCTGTTCCGAAGCACATGATGTGTCATGTCATTCTAAAAAGCATCTGAAACGCCACGCGTAAGGATGAGATATCTGCTTCCAGTTTAGAGCGGATTTCGACTTTACGCGCTCTACAAAAAAAGCTTAACCAACTCGACCGTGGAGCTTATATGCAATTTTTCCATGATGCGTGCGCGATGATTCTCCACCGTCCGAACGCTGATGCCCAGAGCCTCGGAAATCTGCCGGCTGGAGCGTCCTTCGACAACCATGCCTACAATCTCGCGCTCCTTCGGCGTCAACAGATCCAACCGCGCTTGCCGGGCGGCGCCTTCCACATGTCGCGCCGACAGTTCCCGGCTTTTCTTCAGCGCCCCCTGAACCTTATCAAGTAGCGTCTGCCCATTCACCGGCTTCTCCACGAAATCGTAAGCGCCCTGCCGCATCGCTTCAACGGCGGCGCCGATCTCCGCATACCCTGAAATGAAAATGATCGGCAACAATGCGCCTTTATCGAGTAACGCCCGCTGCACCTGCAATCCGCCCATCTCCGGCATGCGGATGTCCAACAACAAGCACTCGCAGGGCATGGGCCGGTAAGCCTCAAGAAAACTCTTCGCGGACGAAAATGTCCTGACCTCGGCGGAGATCGTTTCCACCAGCTCCTCCAACACCGAGAGCATGATGTCGTCATCGTCGATGATGTAAACAATCGGCTGAGTTATGAGCGCTTGAGTTGGCATTCGGTGGGGTCTTAAAGCGATGACGCAGAATAGCATTTTCCTGATGACAGCGGATTGCGGTTCTCCAACTGGGAACATGATCCGGGACACCGTAGCGGTCCCGAGAATAGCAACGCGGCGGCTTTCGAAAATGTTCAAGGAATCTCTGAATAACTGTCTGCACCCGCCGATGATTTACCTTAGGGTCGGGTGCGGAATAACTTCCCGATTTAGACAAGTCTGCCGGGATGCGCTACAAGGCGCCCCGAAGCGCGGTGTAGCGAGACTACATAAGCAAGGGGCAACGCTGGAGCGCGCCCGGCGGACGCAGGATAAATCGGGAAGTTGTTTCGTACCCGATCCTTAGTAGGACTATCATGAAAGAATAGTGACGCGCGCTGTATATGCGCCGACGCTTCTCGCAGCAGTCCCTCAGGCTAAGAGGGTTTCGCTAAAGGAGATCGTTCATGTCCAGTTATAAAACCGAAGCCATCCGCACCATTGCGCTTGTCGGCCAAACCGGGTCCGGCAAGACCAGTCTGGCGGAGGCGTTATTGCACAAGGCGGGCGCCATCGGCAGCCCGGGTAGCCTCGAGCGGGGCACGACAGTTTGCGACTTTGACCCACTCGAGAAGAAATATCAGCACTCCCTCAGTTCCGCCGTCGTTCACTTCGCCCACCTCAATTCCCGCATCCACCTCATCGACACTCCCGGTTATCCGGACTTAATGGGTCAAGCCATGACCGCCCTCGAAGCGGTGGAGACCGCCGCGATTGTGATCAATGCGCAATCGGGCATCGAGATGATCGCGACGCGCATGATGGATTGGGCCGCCAAGCGCCATCTCTGCCGAATGATCATCGTCAACAAAATTGACGCGGAGCACGCGGACTTGCCGGGGTTGGTGGCGAAGATCCAGGAAAGCTTTGGCAAGGAATGCCTGCCCATCAATTTGCCGGCGGATGGCGGAACAAAAGTCGTGGACTGTTTTTTCAATCCATCGGGCAAAGCGGATTTCTCCTCTGTCGATAAAGCCCATCAGGCGCTCGTCGATCAGGTGGTCGAGGTGGACGCCAAGCTGATGGAGAAATATCTGGAGCAAGGAGAAATCGCCCCGGAGCAATTACATGAACCGTTCGAAGAGGCTTTGCGTAATGGCCACTTGGTTCCCATTTGCTTCGTATCAGCGCGCAATGGCGCGGGGATCGCGGAATTGCTGGATGTGTTCGTCAAGCTGATGCCCAACCCCGCCGAAGGCAATCCGCCGCTTTTCCATAAAGGCGAAGGGGAGCATGCCATGGAGATTTGCGCCGAGCCCGACCCCACTAAACATGTGCTTGCTCAGGTCTTCAAGGTCACGGTTGACCCATTCGTTGGCAAGGTGGGCATTTTCCGCATTCATCAAGGCACGGTGACTCGGGACAGTCAACTCTACATCGGCGATGGCCGCAAGCCTTTCAAGGTGGGACATCTCTTCATGCTGCAAGGCAAGGAGCATATCGATGTCCAGGAATGCGTTCCCGGCGACATCTGCGGCGTGGCAAAAGTGGAGGATATTCATTTCGACGCCGTGCTGCACGACGCGGCGGAGGACGATCACATACATCTACAACCGCTCGATTTCCCTGTGCCTATCTATGGCCTCGCCATTGAAACAAAGCGCCGGGGCGACGAACAGCGCCTATGGGAAATTCTCCAAAAGATCGTGGCCGAGGACCCTTGTCTGAAAATCGAACACATCATCAGTACGAACGAGACGGTTTTGCGTGGCTTGGGGGAATTACATTTGCGTGGCGTCCTCGAACGGATGGCCGAGGTCTATAAACTCGACGTCGAAACCCGCCCGCCAAAAATCGCCTACCGGGAAACTGTCACCACCAATGCGGAAGGCCACCACCGGCACAAGAAGCAAACCGGCGGCGCGGGACAGTTCGGCGAAGTGTTCCTACGCATCGAGCCCCTGTCGCGCGGTTCGGGGTTCGAGTTCGTGGACCAGGTGAAGGGCGGAACCATTCCCACGCAATACATCCCAGCGGTTGAAAAAGGCATTCATCAGGTATTGGAAAGCGGACCATTGGCTGGATTTCCGATGCAGGACGTGCGCGTGATTGTTTACGACGGGAAGCACCACCCGGTCGATTCGAAAGAGATCGCATTCATCACCGCCGGCCGCAAAGCGTTTATCGACGCCATCATGAAAGCGCATCCTATTGTGCTGGAGCCTATCGTCAACATCGAGATCACCACGCCAGAGTCCCATATGGGCGATATTACCGGCGATCTTTCGTCGAAACGCGGCCAGGTGAGCGGCGCAAAAGCCGTTAACAACGGCACCATCGCGGTGACGGGCGAGGTTCCGTTGAGCGAGCTTAATGGGTATCAGTCCCGGCTTAATTCAATGACAGGCGGACATGCGGGTTACACGCTGGAGCTTTCGCACTACGACCCCGTGCCGCCGCCTGTGCAGCAGCAGTTGGTGGCGCAACATCGCCCCAGAGCGGAGGAATAACCCGCCGCTAAGGCGATTTTGCGCAAGTCGTCATCAAATCACGCTTCCTCAATCGCCATCCACGTCCCAATAACCGGCGCCTTATAGCTCAAAAACCGATCCAGCAACTTGTCCGGATTGGTCTCGACCAAGAGCATCGAGCGATGAAGTTGATTAACGAACTGTTCCTCGGTGGCGTGATCGAGAAAGCTGATAAGTTTGTCGAAGTATCCTTCCACATTGAGCAGTCCGCAGGGTTTCGCATGGATTCCAAGTTGCGTCCAGGTCCAAATTTCGAAGAGCTCCTCCAGCGTGCCGAGGCCGCCGGGGAGCGCGATGAACGCATCGGACATCTCCGCCATCAGTGATTTACGTTCATGCATCGATCGCGTCAGATGAATTTCCGTGAGACGCGTGTGCGCCACTTCCTTCCGGGCCAATGGTTCCGGGATAACGCCAATGACTTGCCCACCGGCGTCGAGAACAGCGTCCGCGACTATACCCATGACGCCAATGCTTGCGCCGCCATAGATTAATCGAATGTCTCGGGCGACGAGAGCCTTGCCTAAGGCGCGAGCACTCTCGGCATAGGCATCGAGACGACCGGGACTGGCCCCACAGTAGACGCAAACACTTTTGAGATTCATGTATTCACCGCTTATTTATTTATGACGTATGGAATTATCCTAGATTCCGCAGTTGAACGCGCCCGAGTGTGCGTTTTGGCTTCGGCCGCTGCGCTTAACGTTCGTTTCACTCACGTTAGCCTCCACCGAAACTTCGTTGTCCAGGCTGTCGGGCTAGGCGCGACGAGGCGGCATGGCCATTCCATGCAACGAGGAGCAACGACACCCGACAGCCTGGAAAACGTGCAATCGGGTGTGTAGCGTGCTCACCCATTTGGTGACGCGCAAAAGTACGAAAATGCTCGCGCATACAATACGTTTCCATAGGCAATAAGCGGTCAACTGCGGAATCTAGGATTATGTCCATTTCCAAATTAATTTGGAAAGCGAAAAAGCGATGTCCACGCAAATAGTTGAAACGGTCCTCGCCAAAGGCATTGGGTGGAACGAAGGAGCCCCAAAAAGCGTACACTCGGGCCCGTTCAATTGCGGCTATCCCGCCTGAACCGACTACCTCAGAAACGAGCGGAAGAAATGATTATCAGTGAGCATGAAGTAATTAACTGGACCGAGGCGGGCAAGGTCTGTTCAGCCCGTTGGCGTTCAGAGAGTGGGGTATCGGCCCCAAAGCGTGTCATCGTAGCGGATGACAGCATAACGGCCGACGCGGCGTATCACTTTGCCTGCGAGGGTACTGCGCTGCTGTGGCGAGGCGATTTTCAGGGAGCGCGTCAGCTGTTGCAAGCGTTGGCGCGGCGCGTCGATCGCAAACGCCGCAAGCCGGCGCCGGCGTCGACCGACCTCTTCAACTTGCACCGCCAGACCCAGTCGCAACGCGCACGAACTCTGGGGATGCTGCTTTTGCCGTTCGACAGCGACCACACTATTCCACTACGCCGGGCGCCGGACGTTCAGCAAGCTTGCACCGAAGCCTACGGCGCCGCAGATGGCCCCTACGTCGCCTCGCTACGAGAGCTACTGGGCTTGATCGGCGCACACGAATGGCGGAAGAAAGGCGTCGAGATTCCCGCGCTCGGCGAGCGCATCCACCCGCACTACGGCGTGTTCTCACCCGTGCGCGGCGAATACGTGGAGATGGTGGCCAAAGCGCCATTGCCTTCGCGAACGCTGGCCTTCGACATCGGCGCCGGCACGGGCGTGCTCGCCGCCGTGCTGGCGCGGCGAGGCGTCGAACGCATCATCGCCACGGACAACGACCCTCGCGCGCTGGCGTGCGCTCGTGAGAACGTCACACGGTTGGGGTTAAACGACCGGGTGGAGGTAGTACAGGCGGATCTTTTCCCCGAAGGACGAGCGCCGCTCGTCGTCTGCAATCCACCCTGGGTTCCGGCGCGGCCAAGTTCGCCAATCGAGCGGGCGATTTTTGACCCGGAGAGCCGCATGCTGCGCGGATTTCTCAGCGGCCTGGCCGCGCACCTAGAGCCACAGGGCGAAGGTTGGTTGGTGCTCTCGGATTTCGCCGAGCACTTGGGCCTGCGGTCGCGAGACGAGTTGCTCGCCATGATCGACGAGGCTGGTTTAAAGGTCGTAGGCCGAATGGATACCCGGCCGAATCACCCACGAGTCTCTGACGATACCGACCCGCTCCATGCCGCACGGGCAGCTGAGCAGACTTCGCTTTGGCGCCTTACGATACGGGAGTAGTACCCTCATCAAGGTATGATGTACGCCCCGACGGCAAGCGATAGCCGACAAAGCATCTTTAGTAATACGAGATGCAATCTGAACATTTAGGCGTTAAACATGGGTCATCACAGCTTGATAGAACAATTCCACGCCCTTCCCCAAGAGGAAAAATTTCTCGTGGCGGCCTTGGCCACGCACGATACGCCGCTATCCAAAACCCGCCTGCTTGAATGCCTGCGTAAGGTCGGCGTTTCGGATATCGACGGCACGGCATACACGGCTGCCCGCCTATCCGAAACCCTGACGACCCTGCGAAAAAACGGGGTGATAAATGAAGCGACAGGCATCGGATTCACTTGCGCTAACGAGATCATTTGGCCAGCGATTCAATCGGCAATGGCCGATGGCGTTTTTGAAAAATTGTTCAAGGAAGCGCGATCGTCCTGGGGGAACTCCTATTCTCTGGGCAGCTATTCCCAAGCGCTAACGCGACTGCGTCTCACGATGTTAACCAACCAGTCGCCGGAAGATGTGCGCAGGCGCCTGGAGGATTGCGCCCGCTACTATTACAACCCGGATCGCTCCCATCCTTACGTCGAGATCTGCGGTCAGCCGTTCGATAGCGAATTTTTCGGGCGGCTGCATCCGATGATCCAACAGGAAGCTTTCACCATCCTGCTGGCGCATAGCGCATACGAGCCGGAACTGGCGCTGCCGCTCAGGAACTGGCTTGAAAAGCATCTTGTTCCCGCCGCCAAGGAACGCCCGCTGAGGACTACTCTCGCGGAGCATTGGCTCCTTTGCGGACGGTTAAACGAGGCATGGAGTCTGGTGGAGGATGGCGCAGGGGCGATCGATCAATTTCTACGTGGCGCAATCCGGCTTCTACGCGGCGATCCCGCAGGCGCCTTGACCGATTTCGAAACCGCCATGAAGGCGCTACGCAAGGAATTGGGGCAACGCAATGTGTCCGTCGTCGGCATTTGCGGTTACTTGTACGCATTGACCCTGATGCGGGCGAAAGATACGAAAATTCGCAAATCGGCTGAGGTTTTTCTCGATGCAAAGCTGCGCGAAGCGGGACCGGACTCCTCGGTGTATTCCCACTTCCAGCTTCTGCGTCAAGGTCAGGCAGGAACGCTGAAAGCGGGCGATACATTGGAGGAAATACGCGTCAGTCGGCCTCTAGCGCAGTTATTTCAGGTTCTGGTGTATTACTGGCTGGGATTAAAACAACTCGAAGCAAAACAACCGGCGCTCGAAGCATTGCGGCAGAGCGCAGAATCGGCGGGTTTTTATTTCATCGCAGCGCAGGCTGCCGAACTGCTTGGGCGTATGGGCCAGTCGGATCAAGGCGAATGGGCGGCGTCGATACGGCGAAAATACGGATTCGCCGATCTGTCCGATTGGTTTGAACGACAGGAATCCTGGCAACGACAACTGGCGGCGCTCGTCCGATTGCAACCAGCGAGCGCGGCCAAAACGAAAGACCAGACTCGGCTAGTATGGTTGATTGAATACGATCCGGAAGACCATCAGGTCGACATCGAACCAAGGGAACAAAAACGCGACGCGCGTGGCGCCTGGTCCAAAGGACGCCCCCTGCCAGCGAAACGGCTACAGAATCCCGACGAGATCGAATACGCCACGCCGCAGGATGAGCGCGTATTCACGGCGCTCAACCAAGCTTCCCGAAACTTTTTTCGCAATTCATGGGGCGACAACGATGAGAAGGCGCTAGTCGCGCTGATCGGTCATCCGCTGGTTTTCTGGCAGGACGCGCCCGACACCCGCGTGGAATTAATACGCGGCGAGCCGGAGCTTCTCGTTCAGCAACGCGCCGACAAACTCAAGATCAGCCTGCAACCCGTGATCGATTCCGACGAAAACATCATGGTGGTGAAAGAAACCCCCACCCGTCTGCGCATCATCGAGATCACCGAGGAGCATCGACGGATTGTCGAGATTATCGGCAAGGGTCTGAACGTTCCCGCGCATGCGAAGGAACACGTCATGCATGCGGTCAGCGCCATATCGCCCATCGTCACGGTGCAATCCGAAATTGGCGGCGTCGCGGAGAACATCGAGCAAATTGAAGCCGACCACCGATTGCATGTTCATCTGTTACCGCATGAGGGCGGTTTACGACTACGAATTCTGGTGCGGCCCTTCGCGAATGGCGGCGCTTACTATCAGCCCGCCCAAGGCGCCGAAAGCGTAATCGCCGAGATCGATGGCAAGCCGCGGCAAGCTCGTCGCGACCTCGATGCGGAAGGCGTCGCTGCGAAGAAGTTGATCACCGACTGTCCTGCATTGGAATACGCCGAGCAGATATACGGCGAATGGCTGCTCGCCGAGCCGGAGCAATCGCTCGAACTGTTGCTGCAACTTCAGGCGCAGGCCGATAACGTGGTGATCGCATGGCCGGAAGGTGAGAAGTTCAAGGTTGGCCCGCAGGTTCATTCCTCGCAATTCCGTTTATCCATCAAACGAGAAAACAGCTGGTTCGCGGCTGGTGGCGAACTGAAGCTGAATGAAGACAAAGTGCTCGACCTTCGCGCGCTGCTCGAACTCGTCGCGCAGAACCCGGGACGTTTTGTCTCCCTTGGCGGCAATGAATTTTTGGCGCTAACCGTGGAGTTCCGCCGCCGTCTCGACGAACTGAGATCGTTCTCCGACCTGCATGAGAAAGGCGTCCGCGTTCACCCATTGGCGGCGTTTGGCTTGGAAGATCTTTCCAACGACGTCGGCCAACTCAAAGCAGACAAACACTGGAAGCAACATATCGAGCGACTGCGCGAGTTGGATACGCTGGAGCCGCAATTACCCAGCACATTGCAGGCGGAGCTACGCGACTATCAGCAGGCCGGATTCGCCTGGCTTTGCCGGTTGGCGCACTGGGGCGTGGGCGCTTGTCTGGCTGACGATATGGGTTTGGGGAAAACGCTTCAGGCGCTCGCGCTTTTGCTCACCCGTGCAGCCGAGGGACCGGCGCTGGTCGTGGCGCCCACATCGGTATGCATGAATTGGGTTGCCGAAGCCGCGCGATTCGCACCGACGCTCAACACTGTCCTATATGGCGCAGGAAATCGGGAGAAAACTCTCGCTGACGCCAAACCGTTGGATCTTATCGTGGTGAGCTACAGCCTGTTACAACAGGACGCCGAGCGATTCACAACCGTGCAGTGGCATACGATCGTGTTGGACGAAGCGCAAGCCATCAAGAACAAGGACACGAAGCGATCGCAAGCCGCGATGGCGCTATCCGGTGATTTCAAACTCATCACCACCGGCACGCCGCTGGAGAATCATCTCGGCGAACTCTGGAATCTTTACCGCTTCATCAATCCGGGTTTGCTCGGCTCGCTTGAACAATTCAATCAACGCTTCGCGGCGCCTATCGAGAAGCAACAGGACGTCACGGCGCGCAATAACCTGCGCAAACTGATCCAGCCATTCATTCTGCGAAGAACAAAAAATCAGGTGCTCTCCGAACTACCGCCGCGCACTGAAATTCTCCGCTATGTGGATCTATCCGAAGACGAATCCGCGCTATATGAAGCATTGCGGCGGCAAGCGCTGGCGCACATTGCCGGCATGGACACGCCAGCGGGCCAAAAGCACATTCAGATCCTGGCCGAAATCATGAAACTGCGCCGCGCCTGCTGCAACCCGCAACTCGTCGCGCCGGAACTCGCGCTTTCCAGCAGCAAGCTGGCGGCGTTCGGCGAACTTGTCGACGAGTTGCTGGACAACCGGCACAAGGCGCTTGTGTTCAGCCAGTTCGTCGATCATTTGCATCTCATACGCGCGTACCTGGATGAACGCGGCGTTGCTTACCAATACCTCGATGGCGCCACGCCGATGCAGCAACGCAAGGCGCGCGTCGATGCGTTTCAAGCCGGAGAGGGTGACATCTTCCTCATCAGCCTGAAAGCCGGCGGAACAGGTCTCAATTTAACCGCCGCCGATTATGTAATCCACATGGACCCGTGGTGGAATCCGGCAGTCGAGGATCAGGCCTCCGACCGCGCGCATCGGATGGGGCAGCAACGACCAGTGACGATATATCGCCTGGTCGCCAAGAACACGATCGAAGAAAAAATAGTCGATCTCCATCAACACAAACGCGCGCTAGCCGATAGCCTGCTTGAAGGCGCCGATGTGAGCGGTAGGATGTCGGCGGAGGACTTGTTGTTGCTGTTGCAGGAGGAACTGAAGCGACAATAGAACTTTGTTGCCGTGAAAAATGAACAGGTTCTAACAAGGGAGAGATCGGGCTATGAACACACACGACCACGAGTCGCAGATGTCTGACGACGAGCTTGAGAAACTTAAAGATGAAGTTAGAGAGCGCACGTTGAGGGCTGGGCCCGAAAGTTCGCTATGGACGAAATGGTATCACGCCATCCTTCAGTCCGCATTGGACGCTCCGCATGGTAAAGCGTGGGGAAAAAGATGCCAAGACGCCAAGCAAGAACGTGACGCACGTCAGAAAATTCAAGACGCACGCCAAAAAGCAAAAGAAGAAGGTAAGCCTGTCGAAGAACTTACTGAGGATCAAGAGCTGGACCGGAAGGAAATATTAGATAGCTGGAAATACCGGGCGCAAGCCTTGCCGTTGTATTTGGCGATTCAGCGTGAACCTTACTACTTATCCAGAGGTGACACGCCGGAAATCTGGAAAACATTCCAGAACGACACGGCCAGTGATGCTTATGCGGTTTTTCTGATGCGAGCGCCCACCATGAAGGATGCCGGCAATCCAGCCACTCAGGCGAAATTGCGCAACCTAAATGAGTGGCTGGCGCAAGATTCAGAGCGACGGAGCTTCATGTTTCCCCGAGCCGTGGAGGCTTTGGGAGCCTGCCAGAATCGTTTGGCGTTAGCCCTCGATACCATGGAAAAAGATCGGATCAACTTCGAAATGGCGAAGCTGACGTCGATGGCCCAAATCCTTGATAAAGGACTGACGGAACTCTTCTATCGCGATACTCTCGACATGATCGCAATCCTGGACTCGACGTCTAAAGGCTTTGTCAGGGAGATCACGGAAGGGCTTATGGCCTACTTGATAGAGGTGGGTGGAAAAAAGCTCGGTATGAGGAATGTACCCCTTGAAAACGCACAGCCCGACTACTTCCCTTTGAATATTCATGATCACAAATCGGCGCTCAATATAGTGAAAGCGTTAGAGACTGGGAATAAGGCAGACGCGTTTACAGAACTGACCCCTCTCCTGTTAAGCATTTTGGACGACGCAGCTGATATTTTTAATGAGAACAATCCAGAGAAAAGCATGGAGAGGCTTCGAACCTTGCCGGGAATGCTTGGGCCGAACGTATGGAAAGAAATGATACGGCAAAACCCAGTCCTTTATGACGTGGAGGCCCTGCTAAAGACGTTCACGCCGCTAATAAAAGCCCGGGGACAGGAAGCGGTCGAGCAGATGGCTAAAAAAAATCCGGACGAAGTCGCCGCATCGAGAGTTCTGCGTTCTCTGTCAAACGATTTTGGACCGGAGGCCCTCGACGCACTGAAATCAGATAGCCAAGGTTCCTTTGATGTTCTCACGGAACTGATGGATCAAGCGCTTGAAAAGTATCAAAGCGATCATGGCGACGAAGTTATTTTGCTGACCGCAGCCGAGTATATAGTGAGAAAGGTCCCTCAGTGGGGCGAGAAATTAATGGAGCAATTTCCAGGGGAATTTCAAGCGACTCAAGAACACGGCAAGGAAGAGGAAAAGCGGATCGCTGCCTCGCTGGAAAAAGTGGACCAGGATCTGGAAAGTTTACATAAACGCGAGGATCTGCCCCGTCTATTGCAATACAAAGATCTGGAAGCGTACAACGTAGCCTTCGAGGCTTGGGAAAAACAGAGCGGTTACGCGGATAAGGCGAAACAAAAAGAAGATTTGCTTCAGCAGAAGCACAAACAGCAAACACTCCTAATCAAGAAAATCGAAAAGCTGAAAGCCGAATTAACGCAAGAGTATGTGAACTTCCGTAGCGAGATTAAACAGCAAATACCGGTCGCATGGTTTGGCAAGACCGCGTCTTACGAGCTAACCCCTCTGAACAACCGGCTTCTGGAAAAAGCCGTTACCGCCGAGCAGCGCGAAAAAATCTGCACAGAACTTCGGGAAATCGAAATGGGGTTGTTAAGCGACGCATCCAAGCAAAGTCAGGGGCTCATTGTAAAAATGAGCAAAGATGAATCATCGACAAAAGAGAAAGCGCGAGAACACTGGCTTCGCGCGCAACTTGCGGCTGTCCCCGTAAGCCGGAAAAAAAATGATGGGGGATACGAGCCGTCTCCGGAGGACTACAAAATGCTGCTGAATCGGATGATCGAAAAATTCAGCAACCTGCAAGACGCCGAGATAAAAGCGATTTTTTCGCCAGTAAAGGTGTTAGATGAAGCAACCCCTTCCCTGCCACTAGGAGGGGCCAGACCTATAAAGACAAACGACAAGACTGGGAAGACGCTGATAGTGCACGCGCTCGAAGGCAAAAGAAAGCCGGAGTTGACGGAAGTTCCAACGAGGGAATTATTAGCGGCGATACAAACGCATGAGAAAAACATGCAGGTTGATATTATCCAGGGCGCCCCGCTCCCAGCTGGGTTAATCATTAGCTTGAGAGATAGCACTCAGCAGCGGTCCCCACATCACTGATCCGCCTCTCAACGCGCTGAAATCAGAGAACGCGTTAGCTGTCGATCACAAATATATTCCTCAATGAATGTTGGATC
>DATLHW010000071.1:0-3791 GCA_035539675.1 Burkholderiales bacterium
CCGTTTGGCGCGCTCGATGCGCAAACCCGATTGATGATGCAGCAACTATTGCTGAAGGTATGGGAACGCATCAAGACGACGATCGTTTTCATCACGCACGACATCGACGAAGCGCTGTTTCTGGCCGACCGGATTCTGGTAATGAGCCCCCGACCGGGCCGACTGATCGATGAAATTTCGCTCGATTTCGCAAGGCCGCGCAACGCTGATTTGGTCACATCGACACGCTTCACCCAGCTCAAACGTCACTGTCTGTCGTTGCTGCATCCTGATGCAAAAAACATTCCGCTGGAGCGCCTTAGTCCATTGGGCGCTACGGGGCCGCTGAATTGGCGATTCGCCGTTTAGAGAGGACAACGTGAGCTCCGTATTGAATCAAGACCAGGAATTCCTGGACATACAAAATCGCCTGCAATCGCCCGATAGCACAGTGCGTCGTATCGCCGTACTCGATCTAGCCGATCTGGATGGCGATCAACATGCGCCGCTGTTCGTGGAAGCCTTGCGTGATCCGATCGCCCATGTCCGCCTTGAGGCTGCAAAGGCGTTGGAGGCCTTCGAGACCGATGAGGGTATTGAAGGCCTGATCGGCGCGCTTGACGATGCCGATCCGGAAGTACGGCAAGCGGCGGCGCAAAGCTTGAGCGAATTAAAGCGCCCTTCGTCGGCGCGACTTTTATTGGAGCGCGTGCAACATCCAAATGCTTTTGCTCGGGTTGCGATATTGCGTGGTTTGCGTGAATTGCGCGTTGCGGAAAGTTTTTCTCCCGCCCTCAATGCATTGACGGACGCCGATGCAGCGGTGCGGCGGGAAGCAATCGCGGTATTGGGTTATTTGAAAAACCCCGACGCATTGCAAGCGCTAACCGATGTCGCTTCGCGCGATGTCGAATCGGAAGTGCGTCGTGCGGCAATCGGCGCCCTTGGATTTTCGACAGACAGCAATATACTGCCAGCGCTCTTGATTGGATTGCAGGATTTGGCATGGCAAGTGCGCGAGGAAGCGGCGACAGTGATCGGAAAATTAAGACTTCAACAAGCAGCAACCGAACTGATCAATGCGCTGCAAGATGACTATTGGCAGGTGCGCTTGCGCGCGGCGCGTAGTCTGGGTCGATTACGAAGCATCGAAGCAATAGCAGTCCTGATTCATACGCTGGAACACGAAATTAGCAACTTGCGAAAAGAAGCCGCGCTAGCGCTTGGTGAAATTCAGCATCCGGACGCCTTGCCTGCGTTGGAGCGCACTCAAAACGATCCCGACCCGGAAGTACGGAAAGCAGCGCGTTTGGCGCTTGAGCAAATTCATGTCGCCAATCCGTGACAGCTGCCATCTTTCGTCGATCTGAGATGTATCCAGACACCTTACACAATAATCTGGCTACCGGCGTGCTTGATGTTTTGTGGAAAGATGGAGAGCGCCAGCAATTGAGCAATGGCTTTCTTCGCAGCCAATGCCAGTGTTCAATCTGCCGCTCGGAGCGCTTGCACAAGGATGCGGCGTTACTGGTAACGCCAGAAATACGAATTACTGCAATACAACCGGTTGGCGCATACGGCGTGCAATTTGTCTTCAGTGACGGGCATCAACGTGGGATTTTTCCTTGGGTTTTTATCCGCGATTTGGACGAGCAAATAAGATTGGTTAGTCACGTTGAAATTGTATGATGCAGCAGCGCGGCGTATACCCCCTCCGCTTCAAGGCATAGACATCTACGCGTAGCCCCGAATACGCCCTCTCCCTTGAGCATGGGTATCTACACAAGTCGATTTGCTATGAGATGCACGTTGATAAAACCCGTCATTCTGAGGCGGCACGACGAAGAATCTGCTGTTCAATGCCCGTAGAACCAACACAAAAGCAGATTCTTTTACAGCCTCTGGCTCTCAGAATGACCATTTAACTTGTGTAGAGAAAAGTGCGGCGCGGCGCCCCAAAAATCCAACGTGACTGACCACTATTAGGCTCAAACTGAATGATGGGCGCGGTGAACGCGGTTAAGACGCCCTAAAATTTTAAGGCGACCTTGTCGGCCGCTACCGCGCAAGGCAAGATGCGAAGGAGATTTTTCTCCATCTTCATTAGCCTAAAAATCCCCGTGGAAATCATCGCCGAGATCATTCTTCAAATATTTGTATGGATACTTCAGTTTCTTGGCGAATTGCTCATTCAGCTCGTCGGCGAAGCGATTGCCGAGCTTATCGGTCATAGCGTCACAGAGCCGTTTCGTCGCCCCAAGCCAGTTCATCCCTGGCTCGCTGCCATTGGATACCTTATTTTTGGCGCCATTGCGGGGGCGCTAAGCTTATGGTTGTTACCAAATCTTTTTGTGAAAGCCGAATGGCTGCGCTATGGGAATCTGATTTTGACGCCAATGGTTGCTGGGATCTTCATGGCGGTGGTTGGCTCGTGGCGTCGTAAACGCGAGAAGGAAGTCATTCGCCTGGATTCATTCTCTTACGGGTTCTGCTTCGCGTTTTCCATGGCCCTTGTTCGTTTTATCTGGGGCCATTGAGGCGGGGACTTTTAGCTGCGTCGACATTTGGATTTCCTATACTCCTGAAAACCACGGACGCATTTAGATGCCGATCCCAACAACCTTTCACACCACGCTATTTTCCATTCATATCGGAGGTATCCATGCAGATGAGCACATTGTTTCGATCGCTCGCGGGCATCTTGCTATTCGGCCTTGGAATCGCCACAGGCTTGCTCGCACAAACGCCAAGCGACTCCCCACAACGCGTGGAGCAGAAGCGGGCAGACCTTTCGGGAGCGCCCGGTATGGAGGTCATCGCCTCCGTCGCCGAATACAAACCTGGCGAAACCATTGACCGGCATTTTCACCACGGCATCGAAACTGTTTACGTCATTCAAGGGGCCAGCGTGCAACCGGCAGGCAAGAATCCGATGATCTTGGCCACCGGCGCCACCCTCTTGAACTTGCGGGACGTAAAACACGCCGGCTTCAAAGTTGTTGGAGACACCTCGCTGAAGCTCTTCACCGTCCATGTCGTCGATAAGGGAAAGCCCTTGTACGAATACGCAGAATAGGGCCGCGTCTCAAAGCAAATTGGCCAACTTTGCATCGGCGCTTCTATTAACGGACTTGGGCTAATAAGGGAAATCCATGACAATACTTTCAAATATCCTGGTCGTGCTGGTTGCGCTGTTGCACTTGTACTTTCTGATTCTGGAAATGTTTTTCTGGGAAAAGCCGCTGGGACTACGAGCCTTTGGACTGACGCCCGAATTCGCCAAGGCGTCGAAGGCTCTCGCCGCGAATCAAGGGTTGTATAACGGCTTTTTGGCCGCAGGACTGATCTGGGGCGTTATCCTCGGCGATGCGGGAAATGCAATTAAGTTATTCTTTCTTGGTTGCGTGATTGTGGCGGGCGTCTTTGGGGCGATAACGGCGAATCGCAAAATATTGTTTGTCCAAGCCGTTCCCGGCGCATTGGCGCTTGCGCTTGTGTTGATGTCGCGAGCGTCTTGATCGCTCTAACAACCCACGCCTGAAGGAGGATGCGATGCGTATTCCAAATATCTTTTTAGTTTATCGGCTCGTTAACTCACGAGTTGGCTTGGCTATGCTTAGAAATGTTTGGAGACTCCTCGGTTTAACCCTTATTACGACAGCTGCCCTTGCAGCGCCAGCATCCGCGACTGAAAGCGAGGTTCAGCACTTGCTAGGGTATCTGGAACAATCCGGTTGCCAGTTTTATCGTAATGGCTCTTGGCACACGTCCCAGGCGGCGCGAGCTCATCTGGAGAAAAAATATCAGCATTT